>JBBQEJ010000001.1:0-95346 GCA_038320555.1 Vicinamibacterales bacterium
TCGCGCACATATTCTTCAAAAGGCGCGTGACCTGATCGTGGTCGGACTCCGCCCAGTCGGAATAGTTGAAATGGCGGCGGTCGTGGTTGACGTGATCGATCACGAACCAGGAGATGGGCGCGACGTTCGAGTACCACGGCCAGCGCGTGTCGTTCGAGTGGCAATCCTGGCACGCCCGTTCGAGGACAGCGTTGGCCTCGGGTGTGACATGGGCAATCGCCATCATCGTGCGCGCCGGATCGGTCGGCGGGTTCGTGCGCGCCGGGCGGGCGAGCTGGATGGCAAGCGCTCCGCCCATCAGCGCGACCGCGATTCTCCGAGCCAGGCGCCGGGTCACCCTTCGCTCCTCACACCTTCTTCTTCCAGAGTCTCCACCACGTCGTGTTGTCGATGCCGAGCGAGTCCCACCATTGATCGAGGGCTCGCCGATTGCCGGCAAGCACTGCCGCGCGGGTGACGGCTCGTGGAGGCGGCGCGAGCGCCGCCAGGCGGTCGAAGACCCGCGCACGCTCGGCCGTCGTGCCGCGCGACAGCAGATGCCACAGCGTCAGGGCGTCGCGACGCCGCGCCGACGACACGATCAGATCGAAAGCCGCTCCCCGCTGCGGGTCATCCAACCGGCCGAAGTCCAGAATCGCGAGCGCTTCGCCGTACCCGGAAGGGGCGTCCTCGTAGTACGGGGTACCCGGGCCGACGCCGGGACGGGTCGCGCCGACGGCTCCCTCAGGGATGAATGCCTCGCGGCCGTCACCCTCAAAGCCGACCCATCCGTGGGTCACGCGAACCAGACCGGCGCCGCTGTCATCGACCTGCAACGTGTACTCGCATCCCAGATCAATCGCGGTCGCCGATGGGGTGTTGACGTAGAAGAATTTGGGAGGCGCCCAGATTCGGGCGTGGATGGTTCCTCTGGCGAGCGCCATGCGGTGTTCGCGGCCGCGCGCTTCCATGAGTTGCAGGCGCGTATTCGGTTCGACGTCCACACGGCCGATCTGACCGACCGCAATGCGGGCGCGCGAAATCCCGTCGGTCACGAGCCATTCTCCGATGCCAAGCCGAACGTCAGCCGCCGGTCGCCCGTCGCCTGGGCGCATGCCATCGATGACGGGCGTGCCGGTGATGGTCTGAACCGACCATCCGTTTCGAGTTCTCTCGAGCACGAACCAGCCGGCGGCCGCGATGAGCAGAACCGCCGCGGCAGCTGACAACACACCCATCGTCGACGTCGAAACACGCAAGCCCCGGCGCGGCCGGTCAGGAAGTGCAGGTGGAGCACCGTGCTGCCGCAGCTGCCCCAGCAGCGTCTCGAGAGCCACAACCTCCGGATCGGGCTCCCCGGAGCGGTCCCACAAATAGGGGCTATCGTCCGTCTCGGTCTTCTTCATGGCTGCGATCTATCGCTCCAGCTTTTCGCGGAGCATCTTCATTCCCCGATGCAGGTTGACGCGCACCGACGCCGGTGTCAGCCCGGTGCGTTCTGCGATCTCCGGTCCCGTCAATCCTTCAACCAGTCGCAGTACCAGGGTTTCACGATAGGCCTCCGAGAGTGAGCGGATAACATCGAGGACCCTCAGGGCCTCCCCGCGCGACGTGCTGGTGTCCGCGGCGGCCAGGTTTTCCGGGAGCTCGACCGACTCCACGGTCCTGCGGTGAAAGTCTGTCGCCCGGTTACGCGCAATCATCGCTAGCCACCCGCCGAAAGCCGCCGGTTCGCGAAGTGCGTCAAGGCGATTCCAGGCGGACAGGAACACGTCCTGCACCAGGTCCTCGACGTCGGCGTGTGGAGCGCGGGCCAGCAGCACGCCATGAATTACGCGCGCGTATCGCTCATACAGGCTCGCAAATGCTTCCTTGTCGCCACTGCGCGCCGCGCGCACGAGCCGAGCGTCCTCCCGCGCGTGACCCGCCGGAAACATCGTCAGCGCCATGCGGCCGTCGCGACTAACGCGAGTAAGATGTCCCGCAATCTCCACCAGTGAAAAAGACGTCCTGAGAGGATGATCGTTAACAAACGGATCGGCTGGACAAACCGCGATCCCGCCCGATTCGTGCTCATGCGGGCGGTCAGACTACAATGGCGGCCGGTGGGCAGAGCTTATCTCACTCTGGAGGACCTATGAGACGTCTGTTGATCTCCTGCGCCGTTGCGCTTCCCCTTCTCGCGTTGATCCCGGGCCCGGCATGGGCGGAGGTCAAGACCCGCGAGAAATCGCATATTTCGCTCGGAGGCATGATCGGGAAAGTCTTCAACATGTTCGGCGGCAAGGCCGCGAAGGAAGGGGTCGTCTCGACGACCGCCGTGAAGGGCAACCGCAAGGCCACGATGAACGAGTCGACGGGACAGATTATCGATCTGACGGAAGAAAAGGTCTACGACCTCGACATGAAGAAGAAGACGTACGAGGTGACCACCTTCGACGAACTGCGCCGCCGGATGCGCGAAGCCCGCGAGAAAGCCGAGAAGGACGCCGCGCGGGAACAGGGCAAGGAACAAGGTAAAGAGGAAAAAACCGAAAAGACGGAGCCGCAGAAGGAATACGAGGTCGACTTCGACGTCAAGGAAACCGGCCAGAAGAAACAGCTCGCTGGCTACGATACCCGCGAGGTGGTCACGACGATTACGGTGCGCGAGAAGGGCAAGACGCTCGAGGACGGCGGCGGTATTGTCCTGACGGCGGACTCGTGGCTCGCCCCGCACATCGACGCGTTGAAAGAGCTGGCCGACTTCGACATGAAATACTGGAAGCAGCTCCAGGGCCCCGACACCATGGGCATGTCCGCGGAACAACTGGCCACGGTTATCGCGATGTATCCCGCCGTGAAGCAGGCGATGGATCGGCTCCAGAAGGAAGGGACGAAGCTTCAGGGCACTCCGATCGCGACGACGACGACGGTGGAAGGCGTCAAGTCGAAGGAGCAGCAGGCCTCGCAGCAGTCCGACAGCGCAAAGTCGGGCGGCGGTGGATTGGGCGGCATGCTGGCGCGCAAGATCGCGAAAAAAGATTCGGCCGATGCGAGCAGCGCCCGCGCGATGATCTTCACCGCGGAGCACGAGGTGCAGGAAGTCCAGACCACGGTGACCGCAGCCGACACCGACATCCCGGCAGGTTTCAAAGAGAAGAAGTAGGCCCGAGCCTTCACTCGGGCGGAGCGGTCCGGAGGATCAATGAAACCGAAGATGGGCGTTGCCGTGCGGCCGCGCGGACTCGCGCGTCGTCGTTTCCTTGCCGCGATTCCAGCGGCCGTTGCCGGAAGCCTGGCCGCTCCCGCCCTCGGCCGGCAGCAGCAGCCGCCACCGCGGATCGATCCCGCGACGCTCGATTGCGCCGAGAAAGTGTTCGGCGTCGATTTCACCGCGGCCGAGGAGCAGCAGGCGGCCCAGGGCGTCAACCGGAATCTCGCCTCCTATGAGCAGCTCCGCGAACTCGAGATCCCGCTCGATACCGAGCCGGCGATCACGTTTCATCCGTACCTCCCGGGACAGAAGCCGAAGGGCGCGGCGACACCAGGCGCAAAGATCAGGGTCACGCTCCGTCCTCCGGCAGCCCGGTCGTCGTCGCTCGAAGATCTGGCGTTCCTGCCGATCACAGCCCTCGCGCCCCTCATCCAGCGCCGCGACGTGTCGGCGACAGATCTTACGAAGATGTACCTCGGCCGGCTGAAGAAGTACGGACCGAGGCTCAATTGCGTGGTCACGCTGACCGAAGATCTCGCGCTCGCACAGGCCACGCAAGCGGATCAGGAGATCCGTGCAGGAAAGTACAAAGGGCCCCTGCACGGCATTCCCTGGGGCGCAAAGGATCTGTTCGCCACCAAGGGCATCCCGGCGACGTGGGGCGCCGCTCCATTCCAGAACCAGGTCTTCGACTACGACGCCACGATCGTCGAGCGGCTGCGCGAGGCGGGAGCCGTGCTCGTCGCGAAGCTCTCGATGGGCGCGCTGGCGCAGGGGGACAACTGGTTTCGCGGGCAGACGAAAAACCCGTGGAACCTCGAGCGCGGCTCGAGCGGATCGTCGGCAGGGCCCGGGTCTGCCACCGCCGGCGGTCTCGTGGTGTTTGGCATCGGGACCGAAACCCGCGGGTCGATCATCTCTCCGTCGGCGGAAAACGGCGTCACAGGCCTGAGGCCGACCTATGGCCGTGTCAGCCGGTACGGCGCGATGGCCCTGAGCTGGACGATGGACAAGATCGGACCGATGTGCCGATCGGTCGAGGATTGCGCGCTCGTGTTCAACGCGATCTATGGACCGGACGGCCGCGATGAGACAACCGCCGACGCCCCATTTGTCTGGAACGCGGATATTCCCCTCTCTAAACTCCGGATCGCGTACGTGAAAAACGAATTTGATCCGCCGCCGGGTCCCGGTCGGGGCGGACGGGGCGCCGAGGCACCGCCGGCTGCAGGAGCGGGAGCGCCGCCGGCTGCGGGCGATACCGGGCGTGGGCGCGGTGGGCTGACACCGGAAGAACAGGAGCGGCTGCGCGAAGCGCGGCTCACGATCTTCAACGACGTCCTCGACGTCTACCGCAAAGCCGGCGCGACGCTGCAGCCGGTGGACCTCCCGGACACCATCACCAGGATCGCGAGCATGATCGCCTTCGTGCTGAGCACCGAGGGCGCCGCCGCCTTCGACGACCTGACGCGCAGCCAGGACATCAACGATCCATCGCTGAACACCTGGCCGAATGCGTTCCGCACGCACCGGTTCGTGCCGGCGGTGGAGTACATCCGCGCACAGCGCGCCCGCACGCTGCTCATCCGCGAGATGGACAAGTTCATGTCGCAGTACGACGTGTTTCTCTCACCGACAGGAAGCGCCACGCTGGGGGTGACGAACCTCACGGGGCATCCGGCGGTTGCCTTGAAGGCTGGATTCATTGACAACCGGCCGATCGAGCTGATGGTGACCGGACGGCTCTATGACGAGGCGACAATGCTTCGCGTGGCGCTGGCCTTCGAACGTGGCACGGACTGGCACAACAAGAATCCTGTGCTGACGCTGTAATAATCAGCTTCCAGTTTCCAGCTTCCGGCACCGGCCACAGAGCGACAAACGCGCGACAATGTTGCACGTTGGATGAGAGCTGGGCGCTGGGAGCTGGAAGCTATTCACAATGAAGCGCCACCATCGGGTCGACGCGCGAGGCGCGACGGGCAGGCAGATAGCCGGCGATCGACGACACGGCCAGCATCACGATCACGGCGGCGGCTATCGAGAGGATGTCTGTCGCGGCGAGACCGAAGAGAAGGGTCGAAACCAGGCGGCTGGCGGCGAGCGCAATCGCCAGCCCAATCGCGACGCCCGCGACGACGAGCACCATCGACTCACCCAGCACGAGGCGGAGAACATCCTGGCGTCTGGCGCCGAGCGCCATCCGGATGCCGATCTCGTTGGTCCGCCGCGCGACGCTGTAGGACATGAGGCCGAAGAGACCAATGGCCGCCACCACCACCGCGAGACCGCCGAACAGCGCGTAGGCCTGCGCGAATACTTTTTCCTGCAGGAATCGCCGCTCGATCTGCTCGGTCTGTGTCGACATGTCCATGAGCGGCAGATTGGGATCGATGCGCCGCACGGCGTCCCTGATGCTGCCCATCGTGCCCACCGGATCTCCCGCCGTCCGCACTTCGACCATCATGCCGCCGGTGCGGGCCTGCCTGAAAGGCACATACATCGTCGGCGGCGCGGTGTCGCGGACGCTGTTGTACTTCACGTCGCGGAGGACGCCCACGATTTCCTGTTGTGCAGTGTCTTCGATGCTGGATCCGAAGCGGCGCCCGAGCGGGTTCTCGCCCGGGAAGTATTTCCGCGCGGCCGCGTCATTGATCACCACCACCTTGGGCGCCTTCTCGTCGTCGCGCTCGGTAAATCCGCGGCCGGAAAGGAGAGGAATCTCCATCGTGTCGAAGAAGGTCGGGGACACCACCAGCCGGTTGATCCCGTCGTGCTGATCGGGCCCGTAAACGCGTCCCTGTACGAAGATGGAGGTCCCGTTCACGCTGCCCGACAGCAGCGCGGGGTTCGACATGGTCGCGGCTCGAACACCGGGCACGATCCGAAGGCGATCGAGCACCTCGTCGTACAAGGCGCGCGTTCGCTGATCGTCGTACCGGTTCAATTGCGGACTCACCCGGAAGAGGACCAGATTCTGCGCGTTGAATCCGACGTCGACCTGCCGCAGATTCTGCAGCGTCCGAAGAAACAGTCCGGCACCGACCAGCAACACCAACGAGATTGCCACTTGGGCCACGAGCAGCATTCGACTGAGCACACTCCGCGAGCCGACGACGCTGCGGCTGTTTTCCTTCAGCGCGGTGTTGACGTTTATGGCCGTGGCCCGGAGCGCCGGTGCAACCCCGAACACGACGCCGGTCACACCCGTAACCCCGAGCACGAAGGTGAAGACACGCCAGTCAAGGGGTGTGGCCCGTCCCGGCGCGCCCGGCAGCAGCTGTTGCCCCCAGTACCCGATCAGGATGCCGAGCGCCCCACCGAGAGACGCGAGCAGCAAGCTCTCGGTGAGCAGCTGCCTGACCAACCGGCCGCGCGTCGCCCCGAGCGAAAGGCGGATGGAGATCTCCTTGCTTCGCGCCGTCGCGCGCGACAGCAGCAGGTTGGCAACGTTCGCGCACACGATCAGCAGCACAAGCGCCACAACAACGCTCAGAATCGTCACCGCACGCATGTCGGTTGTACTGACGTCGTACACGCCGCGGCTTCCGGAGTCGACCAGCAGGTGGGGCACCTCCTTGCGGTTGCGGTTGTTCGACGTCGACCGTTCCTTCTCTGGCAACGCGGCGAGGTAGCTGCTGAGACCGGAACGGGCGGTCTCCTGGAACACGCCTTCGAGGTTCCCCTGCACCTGTGCCGCGGTGGTCCCCGGTTTCAGCCGGCCGATCACCTGGAGCCACCAGTAGGTCGGCTGGCTCGCGCGCGGCTGGTCCGGCGGTCCGTTACTGAGGGGCACGTCCAGCGCGAGAGGCACGGCGAGGTCAGGCGGATCGCCGACCGCCTGCTGGACGCCGGTAAATGATGCCGGGAGAACGCCGATGATGGTGACCGGCACGTTATTGACCCGCACCACCTTTCCGACGGCCGCTGGATCGCTCCCGAACCGCGAGCGCCAGTAACGCGAGCTGATGACCGCCACCGGCGGCGCCGACGGCAGATCGTCTTCAGGAACGATCGTCCGTCCCAGGCTGGCGTTCACTCCGAGGAGACGGTAGTAGTTGCCCGTCGAGATGAACCCGGTCGCGATCTCCGCCTGGCCGTCGAGGACCACGTTGACGCGGCCGAAGGGTGCACATGCGAACAGGTCCATCGTCGTACGGTTATCCGACAGAAACTGCCGGAACATCGGATACGAAAACGTGGAGCGGACGTCGCGACCCGCGGTGTCCTTCGCGGAGAAGCCGTAGTCGCTCGAGCTGGTCACCATGTCGTTCTTGCCGGCCCATTTCAGGCGCACGAGACTCTCGGGATCGCGGACCGGCAATGTCCTGAGGAGGAGGCCGTTGATGGCGCTGAAGAGCGCTGTGTTGGCGCCAATCCCGAGCGCCAGCGACACCACGACGACCGCGGTCCAGCCTCTGGCCTGGAACAGCATCCGGACGCCGTGGCGGAGATCTTTGATCATGTGGTTGTGGAGGCTTCCAGCTTCAAGCTATTCACTTCCGCCGTTCGCTCCTGACCAGCGCGGCGAGCGCTCTCCCCTGCTCGAAGTCGCCGAGCTTCTCGGCCGCGTCGATGTACGCATCGCGGGCAGAGCCGGCGACCGGGTGATCGGCCGCGACGGCCATGAGCACTTGCGAGACTTCGAAGTTTCCGCTCATTCCCACCGTTGCACGAAGGACAGCCGTGATCGTATCCGGCGACGCGTCCTGCCGTTTGGCGACCGCCTGGAGCACGCGGCCGCGTTCGAACGACGAGCCGATAGACTCGACCGCCCGGAAGAACGGAGCGCGCAACGTGCCCTCGATCGGCTGTTGCCTGACGAGCTGCAGCAGAAACGACGCCGCCTCGAAGTCGGAATCCACGCCCGCGCCGGAGACCAGCATGGCGGTCGTGGTTTCGGGCGTGAGGTCGGTGCGCTCACCGAGCGCCTTCAGCACCCGTCCGTGCTCGAAGTCGCTGCCAACCGTGCCGAGCGCGCTGAAGAACGGCGCGCGCGATGTGTTGTCGAGCGGTTGGAGCTTTACGATTTGCACGAGCAGGGTGGCTTCTTCGAAGTCCGACTCGATGTCGCGGCTCGCATCGAGGATTGACGCGAGCACGGGGGAGCTGAGCGGCCCGCGCTTCAAGGCCGCCTTGTAGACCCGCGCCATTTCGAAGTCTGACTGAATCGTGCGCGCGGCCTCGAAATAGGTCTGGCGTGTCGATTCGTCGACCAGCAGCTTGTCCGCGTTGTCGATGAGGAGGGAGGCGAGCTCGAAATCGGAGTCGATTTCGCGACCCGCCTGGATTAGCGCCTGGCGGACGGTCGCCGCATCGAGCGATGTCGCTTTCAGCAGCTCGGCGAAGTACGTTCTCTTCCCCCAGCTTCCCTCGATAAGCGAAATCTCCGCGAGAACACCTGTGGGGCCTTTCGCCTTGAGGATTCTCGCGACCCGCGCGCGAGCGCCAAAGCCGGTCTGGCGGATGAACCGTGGCAGATACTTCGTGAGCCACTGGCGCCCGTCCGTATCGAAGGGACGCTCCGACATACCGTCCCAGAAACGGCGCGTGATGTTACCCGACCCGTCGGCCGTGAATTCGACCGTGTGAGAGGCAAAGAAACCGCCGAACACGCCGCCTTCCTTGATCCGCAGTGATCCGCCGGGCGAGAGACGTTTCACGTCGGTATCGTCGTCGGTGAATTCGATCTCTCCGTCGTAGCGGACCTCGAGCCGTTCGCCGTCGTTCGACCAGCTGAACGTGCCGTGAGACTGCGCGCCGCCGCCAAGCGCGACTCCCGACATTGCGCCCGCCAGCGCAGGCATCCTTGCGGTGCTCGCGGCATCCATTGCGCTGAGCGCCTTGCTCGTCTCACCCGGCAGGCGCGTCGGTTCCGCGAGCGCAGGGGTGGCCTCCGGGCTCGAGGCCGCCTGGGCCACTATCGCCCGCGCCTGATCCATCAACGCGCGGGCCTGTTCCGGGGTTTGTCGTTCAGGCTGTGCTGTCGCGAGTTCGCGTGCACGCTGCTCCGGGCCGGCCTGATCGCGAAGGGCAGGCGTGGATGCCTGCGCGACGACGGGGCTCGCCGGCTGCGCTTGACCAGCGGAAGCCACGGCGCGGGTCGAGGCTGGTGCCGGCGTCGCTGGAGCTGCCTGTGCGCTGACGGTGGATCGCGCCTGAAACCCGTCGGTGCCGACGGCGCCGGCTGCGATGCCGAACATCACGAGAACCGACGCGCTGCCTGCAAGCCAGCCGGGTGCGCGCCCCGCGTGCGTCGGCGCGCCGAGAAGCCGGCGGATGCGCTGCACAAGCGACCCGCCATTGGCGGCCATGACGAGCTGTCCGCCGCCGCCGCGCAGTTCCTCGAGATCCGCGAGCGCTTTCGCGTACGCATACGGATCGCCGCAGAGGCTGACCGCAAGATCGTCGCAGCAGTTTTCGCGCTCAGCGCGGATGCGGCGCGACAGCCACCAGACCGCCGGGTGATAGAACAGCAACGTCTCAACCAGTGTCTGCAAAAGGTTGACGAGGTAATCGTGACGGCGGATGTGCGCGAGCTCGTGCGCCAGAATGGCCTCGAGCTGGTGGGGGGTCAGCCCGGAAAGCGCGCTCGCGGGCAACAGAATCACCGGCTTGATCCAGCCGATGACCGTCGGGACGTCGACGATGGTTGATTCCAGCAGCCGGACGCGCCGTGTAATGTGCAGGCGGCGCGAAAGGCGCAGGGCGATGTGCTCCCATCCGTCGCCCGCCGGCGTCGCGCCGTGTGACTTCATCCGCTGAACCCAGAGCCATCCGCTCATCAAGCGGAGCGAGAGCACGACGACCCCGCACAACCACGCGAGCACGAGCAGGGGCAGCCAGGGTTCGACCTGAATGGAGCTCAGCCCCCGGATACCTGAAACCGTTGTGACGGACTCCGCGATGGGCGTCTTGACGATCAGCGCATCCTCGCCGGTTGCGGCCGGGCCCACGGCGAGGGGCGACGACGTGGTGACGTCGAACGGCGGCGATGCGTGCGTCGTCCCCGCCGAGCGCCACAACTGCGTCGCGGTAACGGCCGGTAGCGTCAGCATCAGCGACAGACCGATCGTTGACACGACATAGCGGACGTCGGCGGCGCTCGAGCGCAGGCCGGCCAGCGCGATCGCCGTCAGTCCGCCGACGAGCGCGCCCTGCCAGACGAAATGCAGCAACGCCCATCCCATCACCTGCGCGGCGGGCTGGTGCAGCAGGCTCTCAATCGCGCTCATCTCGTGCCTCCCTCTCCGTCGCGGCTGTTCTCGATCAGTTTCCGGATTTCTCCGAGCTCCTCCGGCGTCGAGCGCCGGGAGGACAGCGCCTGCATGACGAGCTTCGATGCGGACCCGCCGAACGCGCGATCGACCAGATCACGCACGAGCTGTCGCTGGGTCTGTTCTTCGGTCAACCGCGACTGATAGATGTGGGTGCGGTCGCTGTCGTCGCGGCGCACGAGCCCTTTTTCCGTCATGATCTGCAGCATCTTGAGCGCCGTGGTGTACGCCGCTTGGCGGTCGCGAGACAGCGCGTCGTGCACCTGGCGAACGGTACAGGCGCCGCGCTCCCACAGGATGCGGAGAATCGCCAGCTCAGCGTCGGTAGGGCGGGGAGGCTTCGTCATGCGGCATACTATGTACGAGCACCTTCGTAGGTGTCAACGAAAACTTTCGTAGATGCCTGGGCCCGGTGGGCGGGACCGGACCTGGAACCGTTCATTAGACGAGACATCGCGCGATTTTGTTGGCTGGTTCGGCCTATAATCGCCTTTTCTCTGGCGTGTTTTCAAACCGTAGCGCAGCCCTTCCAGGGCTGCCCGGGCAGGGCTGAAGCCCTGCGCTCCAGGGGTTTGGCCCGGAAGGAGATCTCGCGTGGAACCTGGGACATACGCAGTATTTGAAACAACGGAAGGGTCGTTTACCGTCCGCTTATTTGACAAGGAAGTTCCGAAGACCGTGGCCAATTTCGTCGGCCTGGCTGAAGGCACGAAGGAATGGCGCGACCCGTCAACCGGTGACAAGAAGACCGCGCCCTATTACGACGGCATCATCTTTCATCGCGTCATCAGCGGCTTCATGATTCAGGGAGGCGATCGGCTCGGGACGGGGACCGGGGGGCCGGGCTACAACTTCGGCGACGAGTTTCACCCGTCGTTGCGACACAGCCGCCCCGGCATCCTGTCGATGGCTAATGCCGGCCCGAACACGAATGGCAGCCAGTTCTTCATCACGCTCGGCCCGACGCCGCACCTCGACAACCGCCACTCGGTGTTCGGCGAAGTCGTGGAAGGGCTCGACGTCGTGCAGAAGATCGGTGCGGTGCCGACCGGCAGACAGGATCGTCCGGTCAAGCCGGTCGTCATGAATCACGACACGATCAAGCGGATCGCCTGATGGAGAACGAGCGGCAGTCAGTCGAGTCGCTGCTCCCGATCGTGTACCAGGAGCTGCGGCGTCTTGCGGCGAGCTATCTCCGCCGCGAGCGCCCGGGCCAGACGCTGCAGCCGACGGCGCTCGTCCATGAGGCCTACCTGCGCCTCATGAAGGACAAGCCCGGGCGGTGGCAGAACCGCGCGCACTTCTGCGCCATCGCGGCGCATTCGATGCGCCAGATTCTCATCGAGCGTGCGCGCGCCCGCAACGCGCAGAAGCGTGGAGGCGCGCGCCACCGCGTCACCCTCGACGAGGGCCTGGTCGCGGGCGCCGAGCGATCGATCGATCTGCTCGCGCTCGACGAGGCGCTCGAGCGGCTCTCCGCAATCGATCCCGGCCAGGCCAGGCTGGTGGAGTTGCGTTTCTTCGGAGGGCTCACGGTTGAAGAGACCGCCGAGGCGATGGACATCTCTCCCGCCACCGTCAAGCGGCACTGGACCGTCGCCTCCGCCTGGCTGGCACGCGAGCTGGAGGGCAACTCGCAGGCGTGAACCCCGCCCGCTGGCAGCAAATCAATCAACTGTTCCACGAAGCGCTCGAGCGCGACGCGGAGGCACGCGACACGTTCCTGCGCGAGAAAACGGCCGGCGATCCGGACCTGCTCCGGGAGATGCAGACGCTCCTCAAGAGCCATATCCGCGCCGGCGGTTTTCTGGACGAGCCTGCCTGGGGCGTGGCGGCGGATCTCGTGCTCGGCGACGGCGGTGGGTCGCTTGCCGGCAAGCACGTGGGCAACTACCACGTGCTCGAAGAAATTGGCCGTGGCGGTATGGGCGTCGTCTATGCCGCGGAGGACCAGCGGCTGCGGCGCACGGTGGCACTCAAGGCGCTGACGCCCGAGTACACGCGGGATCCCGTCCGCCGCGAACGTCTCACGCGAGAAGCCCGCGCGGCCGCCGCGTTGTCCCACCCCGCGATTGCGACGGTCTTTGCGCTCGAGGAAATCGACGGGGAGCTCTATATCGTCTCAGAGCTCGTTCGCGGACGGACACTGCGCGAGGAATTGCGCGATGGGCCGCTGCCGCCGGCACAGCTCATGCCGGTCCTCATCGCCATCGCGACCGCTCTCGCCGCCGCGCACGAACGCGGCATCGTTCATCGCGATCTGAAGCCCGAGAACATCATTCGACGCGTGGACGGCCAGATCAAGGTGCTCGACTTCGGCCTGGCGCAGAGCCAGCCGCGCCGCAATGCGACGCCGTCCACGCGGCTGACCGAGGTAGGTTCCGCGCTCGGGACGCCGGGCTACATGGCTCCCGAACAATTGAGCGGCGCCGAGGTCGATGCCCGCGCCGACGTGTTCGCGTTCGGCGTCCTCGCCTGGGAACTTGCGACAGGCGAGCATCCATTCGGCACTGATCCCGCCTCGGTGCTGGCGCGTATGACGGAATTGATCGAGGGGCGGACGACCGGCCTCTCGCGTGCGCTGCCGCTTCCCGGACTCGATCGCATCGTTCTCCGCTGCATGCGTGCGACGCCGTCGGAACGATATCCTGCCGGTGACGTCCTGGTCGGTGACCTGCGCGCACTCGAGGGATCAGGAGGGCTGCCCCTGCAGGTCGCGCATCAGGACAGTCTCTGGTGGTGGCAGTTTCATCAGATGGTTGTGGCGATCCTGAACGCCGCCGTGCCCGCGGCATTATGGGGCGTGCGCCATTGGATCGGGCGTCCTTACGGATCGCCCATGTTCCTCGCGACGCTGGCGCTCGCGACGATCTCGGTGACGCTGCGCATGAATCTCTCGTTCACGTCGCGTGTCCATCCCGCCATGCTGATCGAACATCGCGCGCGGCTCTTTCCCGCGGTCGTGGCCGCCGACGCGCTGCTCGCGGCCGCGCTCCTTGGGGCAGGCGCGCGCATCGCGGGCGAACACGACGAGATCGCCGCCCTCTTTCTGTCGGTCGCCGTGGTCATGCTCGCATCGCTGGCGCTCATCGAACCGGCCACCACCAAAGCGGCCGGTCTCGATCAGCGAACGGAGTCGAGACGCTAGCCGCTCGACAGCGGTGAATGGTGATCGCGCGGCGCGTCGCCGCGCGACAGCAGCTGCCGCAACATCTCGACAAGACGTCCGGCGTCGAAAGGCTTGGCCATGTATCTGTCGAAGCCGGCTTCCTCCGCCCGCCGCTGATCCTCGGGGCCCGCGAACGCCGTGAGCGCCACCGTCGCCATGGGCACACCGGCACCGAGCGCGGTCTGAATCCGCCCCAGGAGGCTGTATCCGTCCTGCCCCGGCATGCCAATGTCGCTGATGAGCACATCAGGCCGATCCTCGAGGCACGCCCTGAAGCCCTCGTCCGCGTTCGCGCGAGCCGAACGACGGCCCCCGCAGACTCGAGTACCGACTGAAGGAGTTCGCGCGTGTCGCTATCGTCATCAACCACGACGATGTGGGTCCCCGGAAGCGTGTCGGTGAGCAGAGCCGGCGCGCCGCCGGGTTGCGGAGGAAATAAATCGCGCGGCCGCTCGGGGATCCGCACGGGTAACCGCACGGTGAATCGCGACCCCTTGTTGATGCCCTCGCTCGCCGCCTGCACGTCCCCACCGTGGAGTTCGACGATGTGGCGGACGATCGAAAGACCTAGGCCGAGACCGCCGTGCCTGCGCGTGCTCGAAGCATCTGCCTGGCGAAAGGTATCGAAGACGTGGGGCAGGAATCCGGGCTCGATACCGATACCTGTGTCCGACACGCAGAGTTGGTCGGCCGCGCCGTCGCGACGCAGACTGACGCTGACCACTCCGCCGGCGGGAGTGAACTTTACGGCATTCGATACAAGGTTGAAGATCACCTGTTGGAGCCGATCGGGATCGCCAGCGGTCGACAGTGCGTACGAGTCGAACTGCCGATCAATTGCAACGCCGCGCGCCTCCGCCGTCGGGCGGATCGACTCGACGGCCGTCGTGACCAGGGGCACCAGATCGACCTGTTTGACCTCGAGCCGCAATTTGCCTGTCGTGATGCGTGACACCTCGAGAAGATCCTCGACCAGCCGCGACTGAACCTGCGCATTGCGTTCCACCTTTTCCAACGCCCGATCGACTCCCGAGGGCGGGATGACGGAAGACCGCAGGAGCTTGGTCCAGCCGAGGATCGCGTTGAGCGGCGTGCGCAGTTCGTGCGACAACGTGGCGAGAAATTCGTCTTTAAGGCGGTTCGCCTCGCGCTCGCGAACGAGTAACTCGGCGCGCTCCTGCTCCGCGCGCCGTCGCTCGCTGATCTCGTTTCGCAGTTCCTCGTTTGCGGCGGACAGCTCCCCCTCCCGAAGCTGGATGCGCCCCAGCATGCGGTTGAAAGCGTCAACAAGGACCCCCAGCTCATCGTCGGTCGTCCGGGCCGCACGCAGAGAGTAGTCCCCGCATGACGACACGTCAGTGGCGATCCGGGCGAGTGCCGTGATCGGGGAGGACACAATGGAGTGCAGACGCGAGGACATCAACAGCGCGACCCCGCTCGTGAGGACGAGCAGGACGGCCACGATCAGGAGTTGCGCCTTCAATCTGGTCTGCAGAAGGTCGAGATCGCTTCGAAGAAGCAAGCCTCCAGTGCGGCGCCCCTGGAGAGCGATCGAAGAAACCACCACCAGGCCGTCGGCGACAAAGTGGTATCCGTCCGGTCCCGGAGCCGTAGGACAGGGGATCGATGCGAGTGGACCGATGTATTGCGAGAACAGCCTGTCCATCCCGTCGTACAGACAAGCGGTACGAATGTGCCGGTTCGGGGCTACCGTGCTCAGCGTCTCCTGCGCCGTGACGGGATCCAGGAACTCCAGCGCGGCGGTGCTGTTTTTGAGGATGAGGTCCGCCTGCGTGGTCAACTCGCGGCGCAGATCCTCGCGCGCCTTGTAGTAATCGGTGGCGATGTAGCCGACGCTGGCGAGGAGCAGCACCGCGATGCTCGTCGCCATCATCATCAGGACGAGTTTTTGCTTGATAGGAAGGCCGCGGAACAGGTCCTTCATTGAGGGCCCCCTCGACTCACTGCGAGCCCCCCTCGACGGACCTGGCGACCCGCAGGAGTTTGGAGCTGACCTTGAGACCCGCGCGCTGGACCGCGCGCGCGTTGACGTCGAACCGGACGCGGTTGTTCTCGAGGACAAATCCAATCGCGCCGCCGTGTTCGACAAACTGGGATCCGTCGCCGACGGTCAGCACCGGAAGGTCGCGCGCCGCGGCGAGTAACCGCGCGCCTCGATCAAGATATCGAGGCCCGACGTAGAGAATGGCGCATCCGCGGACCTCGTCGACCGACTGTGGCTCGACGCGCAGCAAGCGTCTCCCGTCCAGGGACTCGTCGGCAATCGTGGAATCGACAGCGCGCGTGAACTCCGGATCCGCAAGGACGCACAGCCGAAATGGCTCCGCAGAGGGCGCGTGCGAAGGGGGCCATTCGACGAATTTCGTGAAGTTATAAAGAAACGCGGCCTTCACGTCGTTTTCGAGCGTCGTCTGAATGGACCCGGCCGCCATGGACCACGGGGCCGCCAGGGCGACGATCGCCGCCGTCGCGAGATGCCGGCGGCCCCCCGTCAGAAATACCATCGCGATCGCACGAACAGTCCGCGGCGAAAGTCATAATGCGGCGCGTTGAGCGGCAGGAATTCCGAATGATGGGCGTGCAGAAGGTTCTGACCGACGAGCGACAGATCCCAACCCGGCTGCGGCGTCCAGCCAAGGCGCAGATCCAATTCGCTGTATGCAGGAACAACAGGATCGGGGCGGACGCTCGTGTGACGAAAAAAGAAGTCGAAGGCCAGGTGGCCAGGGAGATCGACCGATGATCTCAGCGACAGCAGATGCGGAGGATCGTTGCCTTCCACGGCGCCGTGATAGACATCGCGCTGCCGGGGTCGAAGGAAATTACTTTGTGGAGGTACGCGTAAGAGCCGTGGACGCGCACGGCGGTGACCGGCTGGAGCGTGCCCGCCAACTCGACCCCGCTCGTCCGGGCGTTCAACATGTTGTCGAGGACGATGAGCGGCAGCGGCGTGAACGTCAGCTCGGTGCTGCGCAGGTTGTCGTAGCGGTTCGAGAAGCCAGCCACGTCGAGCGACAGGAGTGAGAACGGACGAACGCGATATCCCGCTTCGTACGCCACAACTTCTTCGGCGCCGAAGTCCTCGGATCCGGTCAGGATCACCCGGCGAGTCGCCACGTCGATTAACCGAAGGTCAGTGTCGAGCCGCGTCGGCAGTCGCACGGCGCGCGAGACGACAGCCCAGGCAGTCTGACGCGAGTCGGGCGTCCATCGGCCGCGGATCGTCGGTTGCATCTCGAAGCCTGTGAAGTCGTTTCGTTCGAACTTCGAGGCAAGGATCAGATACACGCGGTTCGGTTTGAGCGCAATCTCATCCTGCGCCATCAGGCTGAACAGAGAGTTCCTGCGGGACTGCGGCTCGAAGAAAAAGCCGGCGGTGCCAGCGTCATTGCCCCAACTGACGCGCGCATCGCCGCCAAACAGGAAGTGTTGCCGTCGTCCCAACATCAGCCGTTGCTGCAGATCGAGATCGACCGTGTGCCGGGTTTCAGTGAACTGGAGCGGCACTTTGCGGTGCGTGCCGTCGTAATAGAACTGCGCCTGGAACGCCGCCGATCCGGAAAACGCTCGCGTCCATCGTCCCAGGATGTTCCCGCCGGCGATGTCGCCGTCGGCGCGATCGGAGAAACCGTTCGTGCCACGATACGCATCCCCTTCCAGAATCCATGTGGCTGGCCCGCCCTTTCCGGAGTCCAGGCGAAATCCGGTCTGTCCCAATTGCACCGCGTCCCCGGCGCTCTGTCCCGTTGACGTAAACACCTGCGCGCCACGCTGGCGGTACTTCCCATACACCCGGTAAGCGCCGTCGCCAACACGCCCGCCGTGACGCATCGACCCGTACACGTGCTCATCCGAGCCGGCCGCGACCGAGACGTAATCGCCGATGGTCGAGGCTGCATCCTTGGTAATCACGTTGATGACACCGTTGACCGCGTTCGCACCCCAGACCGCGCCGCCTGGCCCGCGAACGATCTCGACGCGGTCGACATCGGGGAGAAGCGTGTCCTGGGCATCCCAAAACGTGCCGGACGTCAGCGGCGAGTACAGGCTGCGGCCGTCCATCAAAACAAGGAGCTTATTGGCGGGATTCGTCGCGAACCCACGGAGGCTCGATGCCCATGTGCTGGAATTCACCCGGGCCACATCCACGCCATCACCGAGGCGGATCACCTCGGCAAGCGACGTGATTCCGTTCCGGAAGATATCTTCAGAACTGATGACGCTGATGGCGGCCGCGGTTTCGGAGAGCTTCTCAGGCCGGCGCGAGGCGGAAGTCACGTCAATCTGCGCCAGCTCTTCAATGCTCAGGCGCTTGAGATCCTGGGGAATGCTCCCGGCTGCTTGGGTCGTTTGCGCGGACACGGGAGGAGAGCACATGAGAGTGCACACTACGATCAACGCGGTTGCGACCCTGCTGTTCATGGCACTCTGGGGATTCTCGGTTTCCAGACGGACGCGCAGTATGCTCTGCGCAAACTCGAGCGATTGATATGGCTGAGGTCGGGCCTATCACGGTCAGTGCAAACGGTCGGAGAGCAGCGCGACGCTGAGCGCGTAGGTATGCGCGCAGTTATACCCGAGGATCGAGTCGTAGTTTGGATACAGAAGAAAGCTGCGCGAGCCGGCCAGCACGAGGGAAGCCTGGACAGCGCTCGAAGGCACCGGAGCGCCGGTCATGGTGCGAAGACCCATCCGCTTCCATGCGCTCAGCGGGCGCGGATCCGTCATGGCCCGTTCCGCGCGGCACCCGGCTTCCCTGACTGGAATCGCCGCGGCGCTCGCGCGAACCTTTGCGGGCAATTTCACTTCCCGCCCCCAGCCGTCCCCTTTCGCCCACCCGTGTTGCTTGAGGAAATTCGCGACCGAGGCAAACACGTCGGCTTCCGAGCTCCAGATGTCACGCCGGCCGTCGCCGTCAAAGTCCTCGGCGTACTGCAGGTAACTCGAGGGCATGAATTGCGGCTGCCCGAGCGCTCCTGCCCAGGATCCTTTCAGCCGATCCAGCTCGATATCGCCACGGTTCAGAATCTCGAGCGCGCTGAAGAGCTCGTTGCGGAACATTGCCCCGCGCCGGTCGTCGTAGGCGAGGGTGGTGAGCGTGGGGATGGTCGGACGGACGCCCGCGAAACGTCCGAAATTCGATTCGAGCCCCCACACCGCCACCACGATACGCGGGCTGACGCCGTACTGCTCCCCGATCCGCCTGAGCAGCGCACGATGATGCGAGTACATCTCCTGCGCGGTCTTGATGGTCTTTCGCGTGAGCCTTCGCTTCAGGTATGTCGAGAGGTCGAGTGTGAACTCGGCCTGCGCCCGGTCGCGCTCGAGGATTTGCTCGACCGGCTCGACGCCGGCGAAGGCCTGTTCGAGAATCTCCGGCCGGATGCCCCGCGTCGCGGCTTCGGCGCGCAGGGCGCCCAGCCAGAGCTCAAAGGGAAGAGGTAGCGGCTCGACCGGCGCGAGAGACGGGGTTTGTTGCGCGGTCGACGGGACGGCGGCTATGTTGATCGCCAGCAGAACAGCAGCAATACGCCCCATGATTCATTGTAGCAGCCGCGTTGACCCGCGACGCTTCTATTGAAGCCACGGGCTTTCCTTGTCCCTTGTAACCTATCTCCAGGGCACCAGTCTCTCGATCCACTGGATGCGCATCAGGTCGTTGTAAATCACCGTGACCATCAGCATCAGGAGCAGCACGAAGCCGGCGAGCAGCATCTTCTCCTTCACCTTCATGCTGAAATCGCGGCGCGAGACACCTTCGAGCGCGAGGATCGCGATGTGGCCGCCGTCGAGCACTGGAATGGGCATCAGGTTCAGCATCCCGAGGTTCAGGCTGATCATCGCCATCAGGCTGAAGAGCTGCAGCCATCCCTGCTCGGCCGCGGTCCCCGAGAGATCCGCGATCGCCACCGGCCCCATCAGCTGCTTCACCGACGTCTCGTGCGTGAAGAGGCCGCCGAGCGTCTGTACAATGAGCTTCGCCCACGTCCAGTTCTGCTCGACGCTCATCTTGAGCGCTTCGAAGGGACCCGGCTCGACCGTCCGCAACTCGAACGCGTTGAGCTGCGCGCCGATCATCACCGCATTGCCGAGCCGCCGGGGCGTGACCGTGATCTCCTGCTCGACGCCGTTCCGCTTGATCACCAGGGGAAGCGGCTTGCCCTCGTTCGCCTTGATCAATTCCACGAGCCGCTTCTGCGTGACGTCGCGCTCACCCGCCGCCGCCATCACGATGTCGCCGGGTCGGAGGCCGGCTTCAAACCCCGGGGCCCCGTGCTGGAGGGACGTGATCTGCGGGTGCATCTCCGGCATCAGGCCCAGATCGCCGAGGGTGTATTTTCCGACCGCCGCCGGCACCGCTTTGATCTCGAGCGTGCGCCCGCCGCGATCGACCGTCAGGGAGATCTGCCGGTTCGCCTTCGGCATGACCTCCATGTAAAACTGCTCCCAGGTCTCGACGGGCCTCCCGTCGACGCTCACGATCCGGTCGCCGGGTTGAATGCCCGCGGCCTTCCCGGCCGATTGGTCGGCGGTTCCACCGACGACAACGGGTTGCTGTTCGAACGCGGGGGCCGGCGCCCCCTGGTACAGGACGACCGCCATCACGATGACGGCCAGCGCCAGGTTCATGACGGGCCCCATGACGAGGACCTGGAACCGCTGCCATTTCGACTTCGACAGGAATTCATCCGAGGCGCCGGTGAGCGGATCGTCCGGGTTCTCGCCGGCCATCTTCACGTAGCCGCCGAGCGGCACGGCGCTGATGCAGTATTCGGTGTCACCGCGCCGGAACCCGATCAGTTTCGGACCGAAGCCGAGCGAAAAGGTGAGCACCCGCACGCCGATGCGGCGCGCCATCATGAAGTGGCCGAGCTCGTGCACGAAGATCAGCACGCCGAGCACGAAAACAAACGCAAAAATGCTGTTCACAAGTGGCCCCTGTTCGCGGCTCGCGGCTCCTGGTTCGCGGCTCGTGGTCCCCGCTCGCGGCTCGGCCCGTGGTGAAAGCCCGGCACCGCCCCGAATGCTGCCGGATCTTCACCACGGGCCGCTAAACCTTTGATTGTACCCCACCGGCCGCGGTTGACGCGAAATCCCGAGCCCAGTGGTCGATCGCCCGCACGTCGCCAAGCTCCCGCACGGGCTTCGGCCCGTCGTGCTCGTACGCGTCCATCGCCTGCCCAATCAGGGCGGCAATCGCCGGAAAGGCAATCCGGCGATCGAGAAAGGCGGATACCGCCACCTCGTTGACGGCGTTGAGCACGATCGGCAGCCCCGCGTCTCCCGCCAGGGCGCGAAACGCAAGCGCCAGACACGGAAACCGGGCAGTGTCGGGCGCCGCGAAATCGAGCCGGCCCGCGCGGACGAGATCGAGCGGCGGCGTGGGGGCGTTCCAGCGCGCCGGATATGAAAACGCGTACTGGATCGGCAGCCGCATGTCGGTCACGCCAAGCTGCGCGATGATCGATCCGTCCACGAGCTCCACCATCGAGTGGACGATCGACTGCGGGTGCACGAGGACGACGATGCGCTCCGGACCGACGTCGAACAGCCACCGCGCCTCGATCACCTCCAGCCCCTTGTTCATCAACGTCGCCGAATCAATTGTGATCTTCGGTCCCATCGTCCAGGTCGGGTGCCGCAGCGCTTCCTCGGGGGTGACCTTCTCGAGGTCCTCTTTGGACATGTCCCGGAAAGGTCCGCCCGAGGCAGTCAGGATCAGCCGCCGCACGTCGGCGGGCGATCGCCCGTGAAGGCACTGGTGGATGGCGTTGTGCTCGCTGTCCACCGGAAGGACCGCCACGCCCTTCCTGCGCGCCGCCTCCATGACGATCGCGCCCGCCATCACGAGGATTTCCTTGTTCGCGAGTGCAATCGTCTTGCCGGCCTCGATCGCCGCCAGCACGGCGTCGAGCGCCGCGGTACCGGACGAAGCGAAGAGCACGACGTCGGCATCCGGATGCGTGGCAACCGCGATCAGGCCGTCGGGACCGCTCACCGCGCGAGGCGCGGCGCCGAAACCCCGCTGCCGGAGCGCCGTGCAGGCATCCGACAGGGCCTGCGGCGTCGACATCGCAATCGTGTCCGGCATGAAGAGGGCTACCTGCTCGATGAAACGCGCGGTGTTCTCCCCCGCCGCCAGGGCCACCACCTGAAGGCGATCGGGGTGCGCCGCCGCCACCGCCAGCGCGCTCTGTCCGATGGAACCGGTCGATCCGACGACGGCTATGCGGGTCATTCAGGGCCTGGGGTTGCGATCAAAACTGCAAGTACCGCACGAAAACGTAATACACGGGTGCGGCGAACAGCCAGCTGTCGATGCGGTCGAGCACGCCGCCATGGCCGGGGATGAGCGCCCCCGAATCCTTCATGCCGGCGCTGCGCTTCAGCAACGACTCGAACAGGTCGCCGACGATGCCGAGCGCGGCGACGCTGGCGCCGGTGAGCGCCGAGAGCGCGAGCGGACGATCGGGAAACACCAGACGCGCGCCGACCACGAACGCGGCGGTACCGCACACGAGCCCGCCGATTGCCCCTTCGAGCGTTTTCTTCGGACTGATTGACGGCGCAAGCGGCCGGCGGCCGAGCGCGCGGCCGGTGTAATACTGCGCCGAGTCGCTGACGACAATGGCGACCACCATCAGGAGGAGGGCCCCCCGGCCGCCGGTCGCGCGGATCGCGGCGAGCGCGCCGAGAGGCAGTCCGATGTAGCCGATGGGAAAGACCGCGGCCGCCATGTCGCGGAGGATCGCGGGCCCCGGCCGGCCCGCTCCGACCGCCAACGCGCCGAGGGTGATGACGGCGGTCATCACCACGACGTCCACCGCCATCCATCCGCCGCCGAGCGCGCCGCAGGCCGCGACCACGGCGGTGCCGGCAACCGCGCGCGGCACGCGCGCACCGAGCGCCGCCGCGATATTCGCGTACTCGACAAACGCCAGTGCCGCCGCCAGCAACGACAAGATCAGCGTCGCAACGGGCGGAAGAAACCAGACGGCGCCGATGACGAGCGGCAGCAGCACGAGCGCGCTGAGAACGCGCGTCATGTAATCAGGGCTAGCGGGTGGCGGCTAGCGGCTTGCGACTGGCGGTTGGCGGCTAGCGGCTGGCAGTTAGCGGCTGGCAGTTGGCGGCTAGCGGCCAGGCGTGGCGTCATCGTCCGGCCACCGCCGGCTGATTGATGCCGCCGTACCGGCGATCGCGCTTCTGGTAGGCCAGGATGGCTTCGAGCAGGTGGCGCTTGCGGAAGTCGGGCCACAGCGTGTCTGTGACCCAGATTTCGGCGTACGCGATCTGCCAGAGCAGGAAGTTGCTGACGCGCATCTCGCCGCTCGTGCGAATCAGCAGATCGGGATCGGGTTGTCCGGCGGTGTAGAGAAAATCGCTGAAGCGCTGCTCGTCGAGATCCGAGGCCGTGATGCCGGACGCGATCGCGCGGCGCGCCGCCTCGACGATCTCGGCGCGGCCGCCGTAGTTGAGCGCGATGTTGAACAACATCCCGGCGTTTCGCGCGGTCTGCTCCTCCGCCATTTTCAGCTCGCGCCGCACGTCGGGCGCGAGCTCCTCTTCCCGGCCGATCACGGCGAAGCGGATGTCGTTGCGGAGAAGGGTGTTCAACTCGAGCCGCAGGTATCGCTTCAGCAGCGACATGAGCGTCGAGACTTCCGTGATCGGACGTTTCCAGTTCTCGACCGAGAAGGCGTAGAGCGTAAGGACCTTGATGCCCAGCCGCGCGGACGACTCCACGATGTCGCGGACCGAGTCGATCCCGGCGCGATGCCCCTCCACGCGGGGCAGGTGGCGTTGTGCGGCCCAGCGCCCGTTGCCGTCCATGATCACGGCGACGTGGCGCGGCAACCGGTCGAAATTCACCTGCCGTGCCAGCGCCTCTTCGGGCGACCCGGCCGGCACGACGGAGAGAATGTCCTGGAGCGACATGGCTGCTGGCCGAATTTAAACCTTGATGATACAGGGTGTTACGGGCACCCGACAAGTGACGTTGTTTCGGGGGCCCGGCGCACGTGCCAAACTTTGCTATGCAAAGTGTATCACGCTCCTTCGCGGGTCGTGGAGTTCAGCTCGGGAGATGGGCACCTGTACGGTGATCGTATAGCCCCGACAGGACGAACCGCGAATCGCGAACGTCAGTAATTGACGTGCACGAGAAACAGGCCCTGGGGGGGCGCGGTGGGGCCGGCCTGCGTGCGATCGCGGGAGGCCAGGATATCGGCGACACGGGAAGGCGGCCAGCGGCCCGCCCCCACCTCGGCGAGCGTGCCGGCAATGTTGCGGACCATGTGCCGGAGGAAGCCTTGCGCTTCAATCCGCATCACGAGCGGACGATCGTACTCGCCTCCCTCTTGCCACTCGATAGCGCGAACGGTCCGCTCGGTCGAGGCGACCGCGGCGCCCCCGCCCTGGAAGGCGGCAAAATCGTGCGCACCGACGAGCAGCGTCGAGCCCTCGCGCATCGTGCCGAGATCGAGCGGCCGGGCGAGATGCCAGACGTAGCGATGGAGAAAGGACGAGACGATCGGCGCAGTCACTATCCGGTATTCGTAGACTTTCCCGACCGCGCTGAAGCGCGCGTGAAACTGCGGCTCGACTTCCTCGATGACGAGCACGCGCACGTCGGGCGGCAGGACGGCGTTCAACGCGCGGGTCAGGGCCGGCGGGTCAATGCCGGCTTCGAGGCGGATCGTCGCGATCTGCGCCAGCGCGTGCACGCCGGCATCCGTGCGGCCGGCGCCGTGGACGGTGATGGGGCTGCCCTCGATCCGCGTGAGGGCCTCTTCGAGCAATCCCTGGATCGACACCCCCGCGGCCTGACGCTGCCAGCCGACGTAGTTGGTCCCGTCGTACTGGAGCGTGATCTTCAGGTTCCGCATCGGCGGTGCCGGCCGGCTACGATGCGCGCGATCCGGGCTTCACGACAGGAATGTCCTTCGCGCAGAGCGGGCAGGACTCGGGCTGGTAGGTGGGCACGTCCATCTGCACGAGGCTGAAGAGCGGCACGTTCACGCGGGCGGAATCCGTGCCGCGATCGATGATCGCCGCGGCGCCGAGCACGCGCGCACCGGCGGCCGCCGCCAGGTCGATCGTCTCGCGGGTCGATCCGCCGGTCGTGATCACGTCCTCGACGACGAGCACTCGATCCAGCGGGGTCGTCGAGAACCCGCGGCGCAGCGCAAGCCGGCCGTCCTGACGCTCGGCGAAGATCGCGCGGATGCCCAGGGCGCGCCCGACTTCCTGGCCGATCACGATGCCGCCAAGCGCGGGCGACAGCACCACCGTCGGCTGCAGGTGCCTCGTGCGTTCGGCAAGCGCTTCCCCCAGACGCGCGGCGAATTCGGGATGCTGCAGCACGAGCGCACTCTGCAGGTACCGGTCGCTGTGCAGGCCGGAGGTCAGGCGGAAGTGCCCTTCGAGAAGCGCACCCGACTGACGGAACATATCCAGGACGGCTGCGGATTCCATATGGAGATCGGGAAAACCGGCGGATGGCGGCATACCGGCGGCGAGTAGTATACATTTTCGAAACTGTCGCGCCCCGCGCTCCGTCATACCCACAGCGGCCGAGACGCCGAGACGCGCCGTTTCTTGCTGTTCCTGACCCATCGGATTGTTGAATTTCCTGTATCTGGAGACACGTGCAATGCGTTTCGAGCAACGAATATCGTCATATTTGAGATCAACGGCAGCCATCGGACTGGGGCTGTGTCTGTTCGCTTCCGGCCGTCCGGTGTTCGCATCCGAACAGGCCCCGGTAGCACAACCACCAACTCCTGCGCCACGCGGGCAGCCGCAGACTCCGGTTCCGGTAGGTCAGTTGCCGACGACGGCTCAGCAGGGGCCCCTGGTCATCCCCGGGGCCCAGTTTCAAGTCAGCGCCGACGAAGCGGTCAGAATGGCGCTCGAGAACAATCTGGGGATCCGGGCCGAGCGGCTGAGCCCCCAGGTGCAGGCGCTCCTTAACGCGCAGACGCGGGCGAACTACGCGCCACTTCTGTTCTCGAACATGACGAAGAACAGCAACAGCAACCCCCCTCAGAATTTTCTGAGCGGCAACAACTTCGTCACCAACGCAGGATTCCGATCCAACGCTGGCTTCGCGCAGGCGATCAAGTGGGGCGGCGGCAGCTACCAGGCGTCGCTCGATGGCTCGCGGAACACGACCAGCGATCCGACAGACCCGTTCAATCCCCGGCTCTCGTCCAACTTCAATTTCAATTTCACGCAGCCGCTGCTGAAGAACTTCTCGATCGATACGACGCGCCAGCAACTGCTGCTCGGCGAGAAGCAGCTGGAGATCGCGGATCTGCAGCTTCAGCAGCAGATCACGATGACCTCCCGCGCCGTGAAGAACGCGTACTACGATCTCGTGGGAGCCATCGGGCAGCTCCAGGTCGCCCAGCAGTCGCTCGATCTGGCAAACGAGTCCCTGAAGAACAACCAGAGACGCGTGGAGGTCGGCACGATTCCCCCCATCGACATCGTCGAAGCGCAGGCGGAGGTGTCGCGCAACGAGGAAGCGGTCATCATCAACGAAGCCCAGGTCAAGGCGCTCGAGGACGTGCTGCGTACGCTCATCATGAACCCGTCGCAGCCGGACTTCTGGACGGCGCACCTCGTGCCCTCTGAACAACCGGTGCTCACCCCCACGACGGTGGATGTCGATACCGCCGTCCGGAACGCGCTCGACAAGCGGACCGATCTCGCCCAGGCCCGCCGCCAGATGGATCAGACCGACATCAACTTGAAGTTCAACCGGAACCAGAAGCTGCCAACGGTCGACGCCGTTGTGAATTACGGTCTGGCGGGGGTTGCCGGCACTCGCACCATCTACGATACGTCGGGGGGATTCCCGGTTGCCATCGGCGCCGCGCAGCGCAGCTTCAGCGACGCCTTGCACGACATCTTCGGCAACGACTTCAAGACGTGGAGCGTGCAGTTGCAGGTGCGCTATCCCATCGGAACGAGCGCCGCCGACGCGGGGCTCGCCCAGGCCCGCGTGCAGCGCGAGCAGCAAGTGACGACGCTCCGCGCGCTCGAGCTGCAGGTCACGGCGCAGGTGCGCGACGCGGGCCGTCAGGTCGAAACGACCCTGAAGCGGGTCGAGGCGACGCGCAAGGCGCGCGAATTCGGCGAGAAACGGTACGACGCGGAGCAGAAGCGCATCAACGTCGGCCTGTCGACGACGTTCCAGTTGTTCCAGGCGCAGCGCGACCTGTCGAGCGCGAAGCTGGCAGAGCTGAACTCGATCATCGCCTACAACCGCGCGCTCGTGAACTTCGAGTCCGTGCAGGTGGTGCCAAGCTCCGGCCGGTAGGAGCAGTGCTCAGGGCTCAGGCAAGGTTCAAGGCCCGAACTCGAGCCCCGAGCCAGCCTTGAGCCTTTGCTCTGAGCCCTGCTGATATACACTTCCCCGCGTGAAATTGACCGTGACGGTGATCACGCGGGACGAGTCCACGCACATCGCCGCCGCCCTCGAGTCCGTCTCCTGGGCCGACGAGATCATCGTCATCGATTCGCGCAGCACCGACGAGACGGTCGCGATCGCCCGCAAGCACGCAACCCGCGTGGAGGTGCGCGACTGGCCGGGCTACGGCGCGCAGAAGAACTACGCGGCGGAGATCGCGTCGAACGACTGGATTCTGTCGCTCGACGCCGATGAGCGTGTCAGCCCGGCCCTCGCGAGCGAAATCAAGCAGACCCTCCAGACAGAGCCGGCGGCCCGTGGTTATCGCATCCCGCGGGTGACGTGGTATCTCGGGCGGTGGATCCGCTCCACGGATTGGTATCCCGATTATCAGCTTCGCTTGTACGATCGACGGGCCGGACGATGGAACGGCCGCCGCGTGCACGAGTCGGTCGATCTTCAGGACCCACCCGGCTTCCTGCGGCACGAGCTTCAGCATTACGCGTATCGCGACATCGCCCATCACCTCGCGACGATCGATCGCTACACGACGCTCGCGGCAGAACAGTGGCTGGCGGAGGGACGCCGGACGAACGGCCTCGAGATCCTCATCCACCCGCGGCTGGCCTTTCTTCGCAACTACCTGCTGCGCGGCGGCGTGAAGGACGGCGCCGCCGGCCTGATCGTCTCGAAGCTGAATGCCTATTACGTCTTTCTGAAATTCGCGAAGCTGTGGGAGCTGCAGCCGCGCGCCCCCGCTGACAAGCACTGATGTTCTCGCTGCACATCGATACCGCGCGGACGTGGCGGGGTGGCCAGAGCCAGGTCCTGACGACGGTGATGGGGCTGCGCTCGCTCGGACATCGCACGCTGCTCGTGGCGCACTCCGAAGGGGAGCTTCGGCAGCGCGCGAAAGAAGGGCTCGATCTCCTGGCGCTCGCGCCCAAGACGGAGATGGACCTGACGGCGGCGTGGCGCCTGTCGCGGATCCTCAAGCGGCTCAAGCCCGACATCGTCCACGCGCACGATCCGCACGGCGTCGCGATGGCGGGCCTCGCGCTGTCGATGAGCACCCAGCTCGCGAAGCCCCCGCTCGTCGCCGCGCGTCGCGTGGATTTCCATCTGCGCGGCAGCTCGCTCTCGCGCTGGAAGTACCGGCAGGTGGACTGCTTCCTCTGCGCATCCGACGCGATCCGGCAGATGCTCATCGGCGACGGCGTGCCCGCCGCCCGCGCCGTGACCGTCCACGAAGGCATCGATCTCGAACGTGTCGAGGCTGCTCCGCCCGCGAACCTCCACGCGGAGCTCTGGCTGCCGCATCAGGCGCCCATCGTCGGCAACGTGGCCGCGCTCGTCGCGCACAAAGGACAGCGTCACCTGATCGAGGCGGCTCGCCTCGTGCTGCCACAGGTGCCGGATGCGCGCTTCGTCATCGCGGGTGAAGGGGAGCTGAGACCCGCGCTCGAACGCCAGATCAAGGACCATCACCTCGAAAAGCACGTGCTTCTCGCCGGCTTCAGACCCGACGTGCTCTCGGTTCACAAGGCGTTCGACATCTTCGTCATGAGCTCGGTGACGGAAGGGCTGGGCACCTCACTCCTCGATGCCATGGCCGCCGGAAAGCCGGTCGTCGCCACGACGGCGGGCGGCATACCGGAAGTGGTCGTCCACGGAGAGACCGGATTCCTCGTGCCGCCCCGCGATCACGACGCCATGGCGGGCGCGATCGTGACGCTGCTGAAGGATGATGCGCTGCGGCAGAGGATGGGGGAGGCGGGCCGCGCGCGGGTCCGCACGATCTTCAGCGCCGAGCGGATGGTGCAGGACACGCTCCGCGTGTACCAGCGCGTCGCAATGCATCCGCATCAGGAAGACTGAGGGGACCAGAGCTGAAAGATTAGGCGCTTTAGAACAGGAGGACTGCTTATCGAACCGCCGCCAACCCGGACTTGCACCCCGATCGGCCGCGCGGGCAGTCGTCGAACGTCACCGCGGCGCCGTTCTGTGAAAATGTCACCCCGCGGACGATCCGCGACGATGGGGTGCCGTCCGGATCGATGAGGTTCACCTGACCCACCTGCGTCCGGCTTCCGGCGTCGAAGATCCGAAGCTGGTACCCGTTGATGACCAACCCGACGCGGAAGCCGTCGCGCGCCCATGCGATCTCGTCGCAATGCTCGGTTCCGGCACTCAGTGATGCGACCTGCCGGGCGTCTTCGTTCGTATTCCCCATCCAGATCGTCTCGCACCATCCACCGATGCAGGGTTGCTTTCGCACGAAAGCTATCCGGCGGGCCTCGGCGGGACTGGCCGACAGCACGTCCTGCACGGCCCCGGCGCGCTTCCCCGCAAAGTACGCGGCCGCGACCGCCGCGACAACGGCCACGACGAGCGCCGCAACCTTCAGTCTCATGTTTGCCGTACGCGAGGGTGGCACAGACCTTTGAGCGGACATTGCGAGTCTCCCTGCTTCCTGCCGAACCCGCACGCGTTCATCATGCCGACATGGCACAGTGAAAAGTCGAACCGCACCGGATCCTCAGGATTCAGCGCGCGCAGTGATGCGGTGATGTCGGCCGCCATGCGCCACCCCGGGCTTGTGTACTTCGTCAGGCGCAGGCAGCGGCCGAGCCGGATGACATGGGTGTCGAGCGGCACGATTAGCTTCGACGCCGGCACGCCCTTCCACACGCCGAGGTCCACTTCGTCGGTTCGCGTCATCCATCGAAGAAACAGGTTCAACCGTTTGCACGCGCTGCCGGCCGATGGCCGCGGAAAGAAATAACAGACGCCGGCACGGCGTGGTTGACGTCCATAGGCACGGCGCATGTCGAGCGCGAGCGCGCGGGTCGAAAAGCTGTCGAGGGCCGGCCCGAAATCCTCGTGCTCGTTGCGGTACCCTTCCAGGAAGAACGCTTCGAGCGATCCCGACCGCTCCAGCATCTGGCGCAGGATCCAGAGCAGCGCAACAAGGTCCTCGCCGCGGATCCACCGGTGCACCATCGCCCGCATCGCGGCCGACGCCCGCTCGGGTTCGAAGCGGCGTACGAACTCCGCCGGCCGGGGCCCTACGATGGCAAACAGCGTGTCGATCGAATTGAGGACGCTCGCGACGCGCCCGAAGGCAAGCGCGCCCGCGCAGAATCCGGCGATCTCCCGATCCGCCGGATCGGCGAAAGGCCTGACCTTATGGACGGGATCGCTGGCCGAGTCAATGCGGTTGTAGTCGTGGTAGAGCGTGTCCAGCCGAGTGGAGAGCTCCCTGTGGGTCCGTGCGCGCAGCATCGTGGCGCCACGATCATAGTCCGAGAGAGTGCCAAGAAGGGACGACGAACTCGCGCAGAGAACGCCGAGGAGAAGAGCCTGCGCGGTTGGCTTACGCCCGCGCTGCGCGCGGTGGAAGACGTGGGATCCGCAAATACAAACAACCGCGGGCTATCTGGGTTGTTTGTGTCTGCAGATCCCACGCTCTTCCAACAGCCGGTCGCAGGCATTCTCTGAATCTGCTCAGCGCTGCCTGAACCTTGCATCAGAGCGTTCTTCTCTGCGCTCTCTGCGGACTCTGCGCGAGATCCGCACGCGACGGGCTACGAACCCGGCGTGATCCTGAGCGCGCTCGCGCGCGTGTTGTTGGTCTCGGCGGTCTCCGTGACGACGTCGTCCGCGTCAGCCACGGCGATGATGTAGTACACGCCCGCGGCTGTCTGAGCGGGTATCGTCAGCGAAGTCGCCACGGCATTGGTCGCGCCGGGGTCGATCGCATTCACGGTCCGGCTGCCGATCAGCACATCCGCAGCATCGAACGAGAAATTGGCCGACAAGTAGAAGCGGGTCGTCGTCACCCCTGCCGTGCCGCCGCCGGCGTTCTTGATGGTATCGGTCACGGAAATCGCTGCGCCGGCAACCGCGGACGCCGGCAGGGTCAGCCCGGTCACGGCCAGGTCGGGGCCGACCCGTGTCGTCCCGTACGTCGTATTGTTGCCTTCCGCCGATTCCACGACGTCGTCGTTGGCATCCGACCGGACGATCACGTAATACGTGCCTGTCACCGTCCCGGCCGGGAGGACCAGCGAGGTCGACGCGGCGCTGGTGGCATTGGCTGCGAGCGGCGGAACGCCGCGGCTCCCGAGGAGCACGTCGTTGCCGTCGAGCGCGAAATTCGTCGAGAGATAGAAAGAGGTCGTGGACGCGCCAGCCGCGCCGCTTCCCTGGTTTTTCACCGTGTCAGACACGATCAGCGCGAACCCGGCGCCCGCAGCCGCAGGCACGACGAAGGTCGATTCAATCAGATCCGGCCCGATCTTCGTCGCTGAGCCGAACTTCGTGTTGTTCAGTTCCTGCGTTTCGGTAACGACGCCGGTGCCATCCCCTTTCGCGATGATGTAATAGACACCAGTGGCCGTGCCGGCGGGTATCGTCAGCGTCGTCGAAATCGTGTCGCTGACACCGGCCGTGAGTGGCCCGGCGGGACGGCTGCCAAGAAGCGCGTCGGCGCTGTCGAGGAGCACGTTCGCCGACAGATAGAAGCTGGTCACGGAGGCCGACGCGCCGCCACCTCCCCGGTTCCTGGTCGTATCAGTGACGGTAACCGAACCGCCCGCGCCTCCGGAGGCCGGCACCGTCAGCGCCGCAACGACCAGATCCGGGCCGACCGCAACGGAGCCCGCTTTCACATTGTTCGTTTCATTCGATTCGGCGATGCCCAGGGCAACGTCCGCCTTTGCGAGCACATAGTAGCTGCCGACTGCTGTGCCCGATGGCACGGTCAACACCGTCGAAGCGGAGTCGGAAGCGCCCCCCGCAAGCAGCGGCACTGCACGGGATCCCAGGTTTACGTCCGCGGCATCGAGCGTCGTATTCGTCGACAGGTAGAAGCCCGTGACGGACGGTTGGGCAGGTCCTGCACCCTGGTTCTTCGTCGTGTCGTTCAGCGTGATCGGCGAGCCCGCACCTGCGTTTGCCGGGACCGTCACCGTCGTCACGACCAGATCCGGCGGCAGATCGTCGCTCACAATCGTGACGACCGCACCGCCCGAACGGAGGACATAGGTCGAAGCCGGTGTCAGGGAGACGATGACGCTTTCGTTCGATTCGAGGATCGGGTCGTCCACCGGAACCACCGGTATCACTGCCGCCGCGTCGCCGGCCGCAATCGTGACACTGCCGGGAAGAGCCGCGTAGTCCGCGCCAGGTGTCGCGGTGCCTCCCACGGTGTACAGAACGGTCAACGGAAGCGACGTGTCCCCGGTTCGTGTGACGGTAAACGCGCCGTTGACCTGACCGGCTTCGGCCGCTGTGGGGGTCGAGGCCGCGATGCTCACGGCCGGCAGGTCGGACGACGACGAAGACTGGCAGTTCGGGAATGAGAACGATCCAATCCGCGTCTGCCATCCGGCTTCGCTCGTGGCCGCGTAGTACTCCTGCGTATACCAGAACGTGCAATCGTCCACGGGATCGACGACGAGCGAGCTGTAATCGCCCCATCGTCCCGAGGCGTGCAGCTGCGATCCGGATCCGACCATGAGATCCGCCTCGCCGAGAGTCATGACGTTGGGCGGATCGGTTGCCAGACGGCCGGTGTAGCGGATCGAGGGGAACGTCAATGGACCGGCCACGCTGAATCCGAGCGCGATGTTCCCGGCGGAGTCCATCGCCGCGCTCCCCATCCAGCGATGATCGGAGTCCGGCGCATAGGTGCCCTGCTGATAAATCACCGGGAACGTTCCGGGGTTGCGGACCTCGTACCAGCGGATGCCAGCGTGATCGTTACCATCTGCATCGACGGTGTGGTTCACGACGAGCGACTCGTGCGTGCCGAAATTGCGGTATTGCAGCCTGTACATCAATCGATCGGACATCGCATCGACCTTTGCGGTCGTCCCGGGCTGCGGAATGCAGTTTCTCGAGTAGCCGCACAGGTTCGAGTCGAACGGGGCCGTCGGCAGAGCCGCCGCGCGCGTAAACGACGACTGCGCCGGGTTCGTCCAGTCCGTGTGGAACTTCCAGATCTGCAACTGATCAGGCTCAGCGCCCCACGCATCGTCGTCCACCTGCACGAAGTACGCGGGAGACCCGGCCGGAGGCGCCGGTCCATCGAGATCGGCCGGCAGCATGCCGCCCAGATTCATGTCGACCGACGCGAGATCGTAATAAATCGCGGAGGCGGGCAGCCCCGCCAGCATCCTGTCGCGATCGAACGCCACCACGCCTTGCCCCGCAAACTGCAGCGAGATGGCGGAGAACTGGTTCATCGTCATGTAATAGCCGTCCGACCAGACGCCCATCTTGGGATAGTCGTTCAGCTTGGTGAACGAGAACTGGTAGCGATAGTAGGCGCCGAGCGGATCGGGCGTCGCCGAGACGGCGATGCACTCGTAAAACGGACCGAAAAGAAGCCCGAGGAACGAGTTCGGCACGGCAAGCTGGCTCATCACCCAGCGATCGGCCATGTGGTCGTAGCGGACGATCGGATCGCCGTCGTTGCGGGTTTCGCACGGTCCGCCGAAGCCGCTCCACAGCGTGTTGGCGGGCGCAGGTCCGTAAAGAAGCGACGGAGGGGTCGTCGATGTTCCCTTGCTGTACACCGCAAACGACAGGTTCACCCACTGCACGAAATGATTGGGCCCGACGTCGCCGTTGGTGTCGGGTGGCAGCACGCCGTTGACGTTGCCAACGCCCTCAACGCTTTGCACGGGCGTGGGAATGAGCGACGGCGCGGGCGTGGTCTGGACGATCGAGTCGGCCAGAAGGCCGCTCGGGTGACGCGACACGCGGCGCCATCTCGGCTCCCGCTCTTTCACTTCCTCGCCGAGCGGCGGTCTGCCGAGTGCCACGTCGCGCAGCCGCGGCAGCCGGTCGTGACGGTCGGCCGCGATCACAACGGGCACGGCCGCGCCTCGAGCCGGCTGGGCGGGACGCTGGCCCGCCCGAACGTCGGTGAAGGAGACGACCGCGGCGACGACGGCCACGACGAATAGGCGCTGTGTCATGGCCCTTCGGCGGCGCAAGGGTCATACCGACGAGTTGGGGGGAGCTATCTTTCCCTGGTCCTCGCAACCGTCAACAGGCACACGTGTTACGAGATTTCAAATGTGCCATCGGCACGACGGGTGCGGATCGGCTGACAAATGCGTCAGGCGAATGACAAAACGCGCCGATGCCGGGGAAGAGATCGCGCGACTAAAACGTCGTGATCGGCATCCCTGCGCGGCACATCGGGCACTGTGACGCTTCGTAATTTTCCGGCGCCAGGTATTCCGCGAGCGCGTAATTCGGCACACCCAGGTCGACGATCGCTTCCATCCGATCGCAGATCTCGACGGTGCCAATCACGCGGCCGCCGGCCCCCGTCACGAGCTCGGCGCATTGCTGCAGCGTCTTCCCCGTGTTCCGCACATCGTCTGCAAGCAGCACGCGCTGGCCGGCCATCTGCCGCGCGTAGAAACGCCGGAGGATGAACCCGTCGCCCGCGTTGGTGAAGGGAGCAAAGCTGCATGGCGGATGCGTGAGCGCGCGGCGGCCATCGAGCAGTCCGGCAAGCGTGTGCGCGAGCAGCGCGCCACCGGTTGCGGGTCCCGCGACGACGTCGGTCTCCGCGAGGAGCTCGCCCGGAATGACGTCGAGCAGATCCTGCGCGAGACGCCACATCGTCGATGGGTGCAGGAACAACTGGTGGGGATTCAGATACAAACGGCCGTGAAATCCGTTGCCGTAGTCGAAGTGCCCGTCGCGCATCAGGACCTCGAGCTCCTGCAGCGTGTTGAGGGCCTGGCGGCGAAGATCGTCCTGGCGTGTCACGTGGTATGGCCTCTTGTCAGACAGCAGCGGCATTGCGATACACGATCCTTCCTCCAACGATGGTTGCGACAACGCCGCCGGTGAACTGGCAACGATCGAACGGCGTGTTCTTCGATTTGGATACGAGCTTTGCGGCGTCGATCGTCGAGGCCACGTCCGGTCCGAGGATCGTGATGTCGGCCGGCGTCCCGTCGCCCAACGTTCCACCCGGCAGGTTCAGCAGGCGTGCCGGATTGAGTGAGAGGAGCTCGACCATCCGCTTGAGCGAAATCCGTCCGGTGTGCACGAGGCGATCGAAGACAATCGGCACGGCGGTTTCGAGGCCGATAATCCCGAAGGGGGCGAAATCGAACTCGACCATCTTTTCGTCGATGTGATGGGGCGCGTGGTCGGTGGCGATCACGTCCACGCTGCCGTCAGCGAGGCCTTCGAGCAGGGCGTCGCGATCCGCCGCCGCGCGCAGCGGCGGGTTCATCTTCAGGTTCGTGTCGTACTTGACCGGGCCGTCGAGCGAGTCGTCGGTGAGCGTGAAGTGATGCGGCGCGACTTCGCACGTGACGCGTACGCCGCGCGCCTTGCCGGCACGCACCGCGCGGAGCGACTGGCGCGCGCTCATATGCGCGATGTGCACGTGCGCACCGGCCAGCTCCGCGAGCGAGATGTCCCGCTCGACCATGATCGATTCCGCTTCACCCGGTATCCCGCGCAGCCCGAGGTGTGCGGCGACGTAGCCTTCGTGCGCGACGCCGTCCCCCTTGAGGGACGGGTCCTCGCAATGATTGATGATCGGCACGCCGAGCATTCCGGCATATTCAAGCGCGCGGCGCATCAGCAGGGCCGTGGCGACGGGCCATCCGTCGTCGGTAAAGGCGACGCAGCCGGCGGCCTTCTGCTCGCCGAGCTCCGCGAGCTGCTCACCCTTCGAGCCAATCGAGACGGCGCCGATGGGGTAGACGCGCGCGCACCGGGCCTCGGCCGCCTTCTTGAGGATGAACTCGGTGATCCCGGCGTGGTCGTTCACGGGATCCGTGTTCGGCATGCAGGCCACCGCGGTGAATCCGCCCGCGACCGCGGCGGCGGCGCCGGTCGCGACCGTTTCCTTGTGCTCCTGGCCCGGCTCGCGCAGGTGCACGTGGATGTCGATGAGGCCCGGCGTCACGATCCATCCCCGTTTGACTTCGAACACGTCCGCACGGCCGGGCGGCAGGTCCTTCCCGATCCGCGTGATCGTGCCGTCCTCGATCAGGACGTCGAACTCGCCGTCGCGCCCGTTGGCGGGGTCGATGACCCGGCCGCCCTTCAAGATCGTTTTCATCAATGCTCAGTGCTCGTCGATGACGTCGTTCGCGTCGCGTCCGGACAGCAGATACAACACCGCCATCCGCACGGCGACGCCGTTGGACACCTGCTCGAGAATGACCGAGCAGGGGCCGTCCGCCACGGCTGAGTCGATTTCAACGCCGCGGTTCATCGGGCCCGGGTGCATGACGATCGCGTCGCTCGCGGCGCGGCGGAGGCGATCGGGGGTCAGACCGAACAGCGTGAAGTACTCGCGCACTGACGGGATGTAATGGCCGTGCATCCGCTCGTGCTGAATGCGAAGCATCATCACGACGTCGGCGCCGTCGATCGCCTCGTCCACCGAGGTCGTCGGGCGCACACCGAAGCGCTCGATGTGCGACGGCATCAGCGTCGCGGGGGCGCAGGCCCACACTTCGGCCCCCATCGTGTTGAGGAGCAGCACGTTCGATCGCAGCACGCGGCTGTGCACGAGGTCGCCGATGATCGCGACCTTGAGCCCCGCCAGGCGCCCTTTGTGCTCGCGGATCGTGAAGGCGTCGAGCAGCGCCTGCGTCGGGTGCTCGTGCATGCCGTCGCCGGCATTGATGATCGCGGACGTGCAGGTGCGGGCGAGCAGGTGCGGCGCGCCGGACGACGCATGGCGCATCACGATCATGTCGGGGGACATCGCCTCGAGGTTGTGCACCGTGTCGAGAAGGGACTCCCCTTTTGTCACGCTCGACGTGGCGGTCGCGATGCTGAGCGTATCGGCGCTCAGCCGCTTTTCGGCGATTTCGAACGACGTTCGTGTGCGCGTACTCGGCTCGAAGAACAGATTGACGACCGTGCGTCCCCGGAGCGTCGGCACTTTCTTGATGGCGCGGGCGCCGATCTCCTTCATCGCTTCAGCGGTGTCGAGAATGAGCCGGATTTCATCGGCCTCCAGCCCGGCGATTCCAAGCAGATGGCGCGACCTCAATGCCACGGCCGCGGAGGGTGTTTCAGCGCTCGTCGTCATGCTTCCCCCTCGATGACCACCTCGTCGGCGCCGTCGATCTCCTGGAGCCGTACCTGGACGCTCTGTTTCAACGACGTCGGAAGGTTCTTGCCGACATAGTCCGCCTTGATGGGCAACTCCCGATGGCCGCGGTCCACGAGCACGATGAGCTGAATGGCGCGTGGCCGGCCGAAGTCGATCAAGGCATCGAGCGCCGCGCGAATCGTCCGTCCGGTGTAGAGCACGTCGTCCACGAGCAGGATCTTGCGATCGTCGATCGAGAACGGAATCTCCGTCCGGCGAACGACGGGCTGGGGCCCGACCGGGTGGCGCATCAAGTCGTCGCGGTACAGCGTGATATCAAGCGCGCCTGTCGGCACCTCGTCGCCGTTGATCTCGTGGAGCGTCTTCGCGATCCGCCGCGCGAGCGGAACGCCGCGCCGGCGGATGCCGACGAGCGCGATCTCGTCGAGGCCTCGGTTGCGCTCGAGAATCTCGTGCGACATGCGCGTGAGCGCGCGCGACATGCGGTCGGCGTCCATTACCTGGGGCATGGAGGCGTCCGGCCACGACGCGACACAGATGCTGGGAAGAGAGGCCGCGGCAGTCGCCGCAGCAGAACCAGGACGGGGACGTTCACCTCATCACCTCTTGGCGGCCTCTCCGGGCCGCCGTTAAAGAGTTCGGTTGATGATATCACACCGTTGCCAGTGGCCAGTTGCCGGTTGCCAGTTCCCAGTTGCCAGTTGCCAGTTGCCAGTTGCCAGTTGGCAGTTCCGGACTGAAAACTGAAAACTGGAAACTGGAAACTGATTCTCATCGGCTATAACTCGGTATGAACACAATGGGCCGCTCGCCGGTAAACGCGCGAGTGAAGAGATCGGCGCGGGCGAAACCATCCATGTCGCGCGCAACGGGGAGTCCGAGGAAATACAGCACCGTGGGGGCCACGTCCACGATCGATCCCCGCTGGCGGCGGCCGGGTTCGGCCGCTGCGCCGTACGCGATGAGAAATCCATCCGGCGCGCGTTCGTGCGTGCCGCTGAAGTCGGCATCGCCGAGCAGCCGGCCGATCGTCTCTTTGACGGGATTCAGCGGCTCCATGCCGAACCCCGCCACGATCATGAGCAGATCCCCCGGTGTCATGGCATCAAGCGCGGCACCTACCTCACCGTCGATGAACGCGTAGTACCGATCGATCACCTGCGAGAACCGCCGGCGCTCCTCTTCCGGCACGTCGCGAAATGACCTCGGCTGCGTGTACCGCAGGTAGTAGTGGCCGACGGTATCGAGCCCGTCGTAGCGAAGGGCCGTCAGGCGCGGTTTCATCTCGGCGGAGAGGTCGTGCATCGCGCGGCTGTACAGACGATCGCGCCGAAGCGCCTCGGCTTCCGGGCTCGTACCCGAGCCGGGATCCCCGCCTGGACCATTGCCCGCCGGCTGTGGCTCAACGTCGGACGTGGGCTCCGTAAACGCTGCTTCGAGCGCCGGCAGGACATCGAGGGGCGACGCGGCCCGATCGAATTCGCCGATCGTTCCCACGAGTTGATGAAAACGGTCGCTGACGATGAACCCGTCCACGTCTGCGGCAGGATACGTCAGCGGCCACCGCGCCACGCCCACGCGCACGCCGGCCTGCGATGCGATCGACCAGAGCGGCCGCGCGCGCCAGGTCGTTGCCGCGTTGGGCTCATCGCGGATGAATCCAAGATGCACGAGCGCGTGGGAGAAGCAGTGATCGGGCAGGAGATCGACCCCCCGGCTGTCGTTTCGCGCGTAGTACGACGCCGCCGATCGCACGCCGTTCTTCGACGGATACATGCCGGTCGCCACAGCGGCCCAGACGGGATCGGGCTGCGTCGGACGAACGGTCGCGAGATCCATCACCGCGGCCTTCTCGAGCAACCGCGCGAACGCGGGCAGCCTGCCCTCCGCCACCCGAGGAAGCACGTATTCGAACGACGCGCCGTCGAGCAACAGCATCACGATGCGCGGCCCTTGAACTTCGTCGGGGCGTCCCGCCTGCGTCTCCGGCGCCGCGGATATCGGGGGCGGCAGTTCGACCGAGCGGCCCCGTGCGGCGAGCGGCAGCACCAGTGAAGCGATGACCGCGAGCGAAAAGAGCGTGGCGCCGACACGGCTCCCGCGCCGGCCGAACGAGTAGTGGGCCACCGCAATGCCAAGCAGCACCGCTGCTGACGCGGTCGTGGCGATCGCGCCGGCGGTCATCCGCCACGCGGCCTCCTCGGTCAGCGCGGCGTTGAACCCGCGCACGTTCAGCCACATCAACGTCGCCGCGCCCGCCGCCGCCGACGCCGCCATCCAGGCCAGCACACGCACGCTCGCCCACCCGGGCGACAGCATGCGCAGCGCAAAGAACTCGCGCATCACGATGACGACGTAGAAGATCACGGCGAGGTTGACACCGTAGAGAAGGCAGAGTGTCAGGAACCAGCGCCACGTCGTGTCCGACGCGAGCGGAATCTGCGGATTCAACTGCAGCACGAGCACTGTCAGGTACGCCGCGCCCAGCGCACCCGCCAGCAGCGAGTTCGTGAGCATCCGCAGGAACCGCATCGGGTTAGTGTAGCGCGGGGGTGTCGGGTATACTTTTTGGAAATGCCCATCGATGTGGAGGCTGCCGTCATCTCGAACACGCGGCTGTCGGATGACTACAACGTCGTCGCCCTCGCGGCGCCCGAGGTCGCCCTGCTGGCGCGACCCGGGCAGTTCGTGATGATCAAGCCGTCGCGCGGCATCGATCCGCTGCTGCGCCGGCCGTTCTCGATTTTTGAGATTCTCCGCGATCCCGGCGGCGCGCCCACCGGCATCTCACTGCTCAACAAGCGCATCGGCGCCGGCACGGGACTTCTCTATGACGTCCCGTCCGGCGGACGCGTGGGATGTCTTGGACCACTCGGGCGGCCCTTCGAGCCGATCGAGTCGCCGGCGGAAGCCTGGATGGTTGCAGGCGGTGTCGGGCTTGCGCCGTTTGTCACGCTCGCCGAAGCGTTGAAGGCGCGAGGGACCAAAACGCGGCTCTTCTACGGCGCGCGCCGTGCCGCCGATCTCACATACGTCGAGCTGTTCGAGAGCATGGGTGTCGAACCGGTGCTCGCGACCGAAGACGGGAGCCGCGGCGCCCGCGGGTTCATTACCGCACCGCTCGACACCGCGCTCGCTGCTGTTCCCCGATCGCACGACCTGCGGCTCTATGCCTGCGGACCCACGCCGATGATGCGGGCTGTGGCGGAACTCGCCGCGTCGCACGGCCGCCGGTGCGACGTGTCGCTCGAGCAGGTGATGGGGTGCGGCCTCGGCGGGTGCTACAGTTGCGTCGTGCTCACGCGCACGCCGGGTACCGCCCCGCATTTCGTGCGATCCTGCATCGGCGGACCGGTGTTCGATGCCACCCGGATCCTCTGGGACGCGCTCGCACATTGATCATGGATCTTTCCGTTGCAATCGGCTCGCTGACCCTCGCCAATCCGCTGATTGCCGCGAGCGGCTGCTTCGGCTACGGCGTGGAGTACGCGGACGTGGTGGATCTGTCGTTGCTCGGTGGCGTCGCGGTCAAGGGATTGTTTCTGAACGAACGCGAAGGCCATCCGCCCCCACGTATCGTCGAAACGCCGGCCGGCATGCTGAACGCCATCGGCCTCCAGGGCATCGGCGTGCATCGCTTCGTACGCGAGAAACTTCCCGAGCTGCGCGACAGGCGCGCCGTGGTGATCGTCAACATCTGCGGCACGACGATCGACGAATACTGTGAAATCGCCCGAATCCTCTCCGACCATGCCGGCGTTGCGGCCATCGAGCTGAACATCTCGTGCCCGAACATCAAGGAAGGAGGCATCACGTTCGGATGCAGCCTCACGGGGACGCACGATGTGGTGAGCGCGGTGCGAAAAGTAACCCCGCTGCCGCTGATCCCAAAGCTGACCCCGAACGTGACGGACGTGGCGTCGTTCGCGCGCGCCGCGGAAGAGGCGGGCGCCGACGCCGTCTCGCTCGTCAACACGTTCCTCGCGATGGCGATCGACGTGCACACGCGGCGCCCGAAGCTCTCGAACATCGTCGGGGGCCTGAGCGGACCCGCGATTCGCCCCATTGCGGTTCGCATGGTGTACGAATGCCGACAGGCCGTGAAGCTTCCCATCCTCGGCATGGGAGGGATTGCGACCGCAGACGATGTGCTGGAGTTCATGATCGCGGGAGCAACCGCTGTCCAGATCGGGACCGCGAACTTCGTCGATCCGTTCCTTTGGAAGAAGCTCCTCGACGGCATCCGCGCGTACATGACGCGGCACGAGATTACGCGATTGACCGAGTTGACCGGCACGCTCGACACGGCCAAACGGGAGACGGCGTGGATCAGCTCCTGATCGCGCTCGACGTCGAGCGCGCCGGGAAGGCGCTCGCGCTGGCGGATTCATTACGCGGAATCGCAGGAGGGTTCAAGATCGGCTCCCGCCTGTTCACGTCCGAAGGACCCTCCATCGTGCGGGCGCTGGTCGAACAAGGCGATCGCGTGTTCCTCGATCTCAAGTTCCACGACATCCCCAATACAGTCGCGCAAGCCGTGGCGGCCGCGACGGCGCTCGGCGTGTGGATGGTCAACGTCCACGCATCGGGGGGAACGAAGATGATGCAGGCGGCGCGCGACGCCGCGCGCGAGTCTGCTGCGCGTGCGGGCACGAGGCCCCCGCTCGTCATTGCCGTCACGGTGCTGACGAGCGTGACCGCCGAAACGCTCGCGGAAATCGGCTGCGGGGCGGGACCAGCGGCAGATGATCCGGAGTCCGGGATCCGGGAACGGGGATCCGGGGCCGGGGCGTCCGTCATTGATCGGGTCGTCCGCCTGGCGCAACTCGCTGAGGCGGCTGGCCTCGATGGCGTCGTGGCATCGCCGCTCGAAACCACCACCATCCGGGAACATTGTGGAGGGGATTTCGCGATCGTCACACCGGGGATTCGTGGGGGCGGCGCTGGCTCCGCCGGCGACGACGACCAGGCGCGCACGATGAGCGCCGGCGAGGCGATTGCCGCCGGCGCCAGCTACATCGTCGTCGGGCGGCCGATTATCGCGGCCACAGACCCGCGGGCCGCCGCTGAAGCGATCGCTGAAGAGTCGCGAAGGGCGAAGCCTATTTTGCCGTGATGATGAAGTGGCCGCGCCGGTTCTGCTGCCAGCAGGCTTCGGTCTCTTCCGCGCAGAACGGCTGCTCTTCTCCCTTGCTGACAATCGTGATCCGCTCGGTTGGAACCCCCAGGCTGACCAGGTAGTCGCGGACGGCGTCCGCGCGTCGCTCGCCGAGCGCGAGGTTGTACTCGTTGGTGCCGCGCGAGTCGGCGTGCCCTTCGACCATCACCTTCGTGGTCGGCCACTTCTTCATCCAGTCCACGTCCTTCTGCAGCAGCGCCCGCGCGTCGTTGCTGAGATCGGTGGAGTCGTAACCGAAGAGGGCGTCGGCCAGCGGCTTTTCCGCGTTCAGCTGATCGAGCGTCTTGTTCTTGAAGATCTCGTCTTCGGTTGGCGGCGCCGACTGCGCCGGAGTGGGCGCGGGCGGCGGGGGCGGCGGCGTGGCAGGGTTCGTCGGCGGAGGTGCCGGCGCGGCTACCGGGGCCGGAGCGGGCGCCTGCGGCTTCTTATGGTGGCATGCCACCCCGCCCACGGCGGCGATCAGGACAACGCCAGCACATACTGTGAATCTGCGAATCATCGAGCTCTCCTCGTCCTGGCTCCACGAGCGGGGACGGACGGTCACGTAGAATTGGGGGGCCCGCCTTGGGGCCTTACTTATGCTATCAACCAGTGTATCGGCGTAATGGACCGACTTCTTGAGGCCACCGCGCTGGCCGAACGCAATCATTTCTGGTTCCGTGGCTTCCGGCGCTTCATGGCTCCTCTTCTGGCCGAAGCCGTGCGGGATCGTGCCCGGCCGTCCATCCTTGATTGCGGCTGCGGCACCGGCCACAACCTCTTGATGTTACGGCAATACGGCCGCGCTGTCGGCATCGATCTCACCTGGACAGGACTTGCCTACGCCCGCGGGAAGGGGGAGGAGGCAATTGCACAGGCTACGGCCACGTGCCTGCCGTTCGCCGACGGCTGCTTCGAGGTCGTGACGTCGTTCGACGTCATCTATGCGCTCAAAGACGATGCGGAGGCGGCGGCGTTGCGCGAGATGCTCCGCGTGCTCCGTCCGGGGGGGTATCTTGTGCTCAACGTGGCCGCCATGGACCTGCTCAGGGGGAATCATTCCGTGCTCGCCAACGAGGTCCGCCGCTACAGCCGGGCAGCGCTGACCGACAAGCTGACGCGCGCCGGATTCAAGGTGCGCCGCATGTCCTACACCAACGCCACCATCCTGCCCGTCGTCGCCGCCGTGCGCCTGCTGCAGCGGGTCTCGGGGCACGGGGAATCGCACCAGGAGATCTCGATCCCCCCCGCGCCGGTCAACGCCGCTCTCACCGCCGCGCTCAGGGTCGAGGCTGCTCTGGTGCGTGTCGTCAACATGCCGTTTGGCAGCTCGTTGATGGCCCTGGCGCAAAAACCCGAAGTCCTTCCGCCTAACCGCCTCCGCTAAAGCTGCGGCGGTCCTTCCGCCTGAAGCGGAAGCCACAAAGAGTGAAGGAGACGCGAACCGCGAACCGCGAGGTTTATTGCACCGAGTACGAGTAGATCCGCAGCGCGAGGTGGCGCTTGTCGGAGGAGCGCGCGCGCTCGGCGGGCACGAAGAATTTGTCGCTGGCAATCACGACGTGGCCATCCGCCGCGGCGAGCGCGCCGGCAGGCAGCACGATCTGCTGTGTGAAATCCGCTGACGGAGTGAACCGCGCGATCTCACGCCCGCCGACGCTGACGGTCACCGCGGGTGCGGAGTCGAAGTACCGCAGCGGCGATTCACCAGACAGCGTCAACGTCACGTCGCGGCCAACGGGACGCACCCATACCGTGGCCTTCTCCGCGGCCCATCTCCAGGACCGCGCGGTCCGCGGATCGTACTCAGGTTCCTGCCAGCCCTCCTCGAGACCGATCATCGGCGTACCGGGCGATTGCAGATTGAACTGCTCGAGATCGACCGGGATGACCCGGTTCGAGCCGTCCGCCGCGTCCGATTTCACCTCGAGCGGAATGTATCCCGCGGCTGCGGCCAGCGATCCGGCAGGCAGCGCAACAAGACGGAAGAAGAAACCGGGCCGGACCTCGAATGTATCGAGCGGCGGACCGTTCAACGAAAGGCTGAGACGGACCGCGGTATCGTCTGGTGCGCCAAGCTGGCGTCCACCAATCATCAGCGTCGCCGGCTCAGGCCGCGCGCGGATCCATGCGACGGTGGGCTTCCGATGCGGGCCGAGGCCCTCTTTCGCCGTCGTGCCCGCGACCTCGGCGGTCAGCGCCCATCCGCGATCGAGCATCCAGCCCGGAGGCGCCAGGGCATAGAGATCCGAGTCGCCCGGCCTCGTCCCGCCCACAAAGGGAGGCTCGACGAAGCCCCATCGATAGGTCACCGGACCACGTCTCGACTCCGGATCGAAGAGCGCGAGGTCGGTACGCCTCGGATCCGCCACGAACGAAATTCTCGACGCGGGATCGCTTCGCCACTGCTCCACCAGCGTGAGCCACTCGTAGCCGTGCGGCCCTTTCAGGACACGAACAGGCGGGGTCCCGTGAAAACCGGAGCCCAGCGGCGATTCGCGACCCACCTCCAGCCAATCGACGGCTCGACGCGCGACGGCGTGCAATCCGATCACGCGCGGCCCCTCGGGTGTCTGCCGAGCCTCCGCCCCGGCCGCGTCGTAAAGCGCGAGGAAGGCGGGGCTGCCGTGACGTCCATACCAGATCGTCGCCGGAACGGTCATCACAAGGAACCATATGACGAATGCCGCGACCCCGGCAGCCGTCACCGCACTCCCGGCCCACTCGAGCGCGCACACCGCGAGATAGGCAACCGGCACGACAAGCGGCAGCGCGTACCGAACGGTGATGGTCTCGTGGAAGAGAAGGTGAAAAAACGCATATGGCACGAACGCCACGAGGAGCACTGCCAGCGCGCGCGGCATCTTCCGCAGCATGCGAACCGCTCCTATCGTTGCGGCTCCGATCACGAGGGCACCGGCGATCGGGTGACCCCAGGGCCAGAGAAACGAATACATGAGCGCGTCGAGCGCCACGCGCGGCCTCCGCGCGGTCCACAACATGACGACGCCGGAGAGGTCTTCGCCGGCCTGCGACCCGATCGCCGCGGCGTAGGAGGAGAGTCCGCCGGTTGCAACGATCAGCGGAATGCCCCAGACGAGGACACCAATCGATACGGCCGCGATGGCCGCGATGCGATCGCGCACGCGCAGGCCCAGGCCGGGGAGCACGAGCGCGACGCCGAGGAGCGGCAGCGTCAGCAGGAGCGTCTGCGACCTGGCGCCGATGGCGAACCCGGCCAGACACGCACCCCACGTCAGCAGGCGCGGCCTGGCCTTCCCGGTGATCACCGACACGATCAACGCCTGTGCCCCTACAGCGGCCGCAAGGCCGGTCGTATCGCTGAGCGGCCGCAGGGCTGTGAACCAGAAGAGCGGCGAGGTCACGGCGACCAGGGTCGCCCACCACGCCACGGCGGGAGCCTGGAGCACCTGGCCGACACTGCCGAGCGCGCTGAACAATCCGAACAGCAGACACACGAGCGCCGCACCGGAGATCGCACTCCAGATCGCCAGGCCGCGCGGTTCCGGCGACGGCACCCGCGCCACGCGGAGGAGGGACGTTGACACCTTTCCGAGCGCGATGAACACCGGATATCCCGGCGGATGGGGCTGATGCTTCGCCACGTCGAAGTCGGCGACGCCTAACGCGAAGTTGATGGAGTCGATGTCTTCGAGCGTCGGCGGCAGAAGGGGAACGTGGGCCGCAAGGAACACAAGCGAAAGCAGAGCAATCGCGTTGCGCACGAGAGGATGTGTACTCAGATCTCGCGCAAGTGAAGCGCGTCGTTGAGACTCCCGAGCCGGTATCCGCGCAGGTCCACGGTCACATGAGCATACCCGATCGCCCGGAGCTCGCGGTCGATCGTCTCGGCGGTCGCGGGCTCCAGCGCCCGCGCGATCTCGTCGCGTCCGAGCTCGAGACGCGCAATCGTATCGTGGTGGCGGACGCGGCAGATGCGGAAGCCCAGGTCGCGCAGGACATTTTCCGCACGCTCAATCATCCGGAGCTTCTCGTCTGTGACCTCGCTGAAATAGGGAATCCGCGACGACAGGCACGCCGACGCGGGCTCGTCCCAGGTCGGCAGCCCCGCGCGCCGCGAGAGCTCGCGGATGTCGTCCTTCGTCAGGCCTGCCTCGTCGAGCGGACTCTGCACGGCGAATTCGCGCGCGGCCTGCCGGCCCGGACGATAGTCGCCGCGATCGTCCGCGTTGCTGCCGTCGGCGATGACCGGGATGCCGCGATCGCGCGCGATTGTCGAGAGGTGGCTGTAGAGCTCGTGCTTGCAGTAGTAACACCGATTCGCCGGATTGGCGCGGTACTCGGGCCGCGTCATTTCGGCGGTCTGGATGACGAGGTGATTGAAGCCGAAGTCCCTGGCGAGACGAAGCGCGAGGGCGCGGTGGCGTTCGGGATAACTGGGGCTGTCGGCCGTGACCGACAGCGCGCCGGCGCCGAGCGCCCGGTGGGCCGCGTACGCCAGGTAGGCGCTGTCCACGCCGCCGCTGTACGCGACGACGAGCGATGGCAACCCGCGCAGCCCGGCGTCGAGCGCCGCCTCTTTGCTTTCGAGCGACACGGCGTCAGTCCGCGAATCGTCCTCGCCTGCGACCGGGGCGTGCGGCACTAGTCGAGATCCTCCCCCGTCGTATCGTCCTCCTCGTCGGCCTCGTCGGCGTCGTCGAAGTCGTCTTCATCCTCGCTGTCGTCGTCTTCGTCGTCTTCCTCGTCCTCGTCGTCGACCGACTCGAGCTCGACGGGGGCGATGCTGGTTACTTCGAGATTCGATCCGCAGTCGGGGCAGCTGATTAGATCGCCCTTGTCGACATCGAACTCGTCGACTTCGATTTCGGCATCACATTCCGGACAGGTGGCCATACATGCTCCTGGCGGCGGTCGCTTCCTCCGCGCGGCTGGCGATCATGCGAGCACACCTCACGTGTGTCAAGATCGCGATAGTCTTCGGATTATAACGAGAACCTGATAAATTCTGCAACGAGCCTAACGCGCGGGATCGGCGCGGCCGATACGTCCCGCGTGACGGCGTCCACTGTGGCCACCACGAAAACTGTTATCGTCGCCGACGACACCGCCTTCGTGCGGGATCGATTCGCCACGGCCCTCCTGGGCGCGGGCCACAGCGCGGTCACCGTCAAAAGCGCCGCAGAGCTCCTCGTCCGCGTGCGCGCGGATCTGGCGCGCATCGACCTCATCGTCCTCGACCTCCGGCTCCCCCATGCGGGCGGCGTCGAGCTGGTGCGGTCGATCCGCAAGCTGGATCAGGGCCGGCTTCCCATCCTCGTGTTCAGCGGGACGATTGCGAGCGCCGAGGAGGTGCGCGAGCTCGCCGCGCTGGGGGTCGCGGGCTACGTGAACGAGTACAGCGCCGTGCAGCATATCCTGCCGTCGCTGGCGCCGCACCTCTTTCCCGACAACTTCAACCGCCGCGGCAGCCCGCGGGTCGTGCTGGGCATTCCGGTCGCCTACCGGTTCGGCAACACGATCGCCGCCGCCCTGACGCTCAACCTGAGCAAAGGCGGCGTGGCGATTCGCACGATGAGCCCGCTGGAGGGCGGGGCGAAAGTCAAAGCGAGGTTCCGGCTTCCGGGATCCAAGCGCGACATCGAGGCGGAGTCGCGCATCGCGTGGAGCGATCGACGGGTCGGGATGGGACTCCAGTTCGAGAAGGTCGAGCCGGTGGACCAGGCGGCGATCGACGAGTTCGTCGATCAGCATTTCTTTTCGAATAGAAAAGCCTGAGCCTTCCTGGTTTTAGGTTTTAGGGGTTTTCGGTTTAGGTCAGTTGGGTTCTGAAACCTAAAACCTAGACCCCCAACCTTCAAACCAAAAACTTACAACAGGTCACCTACTCCTTCAATAGTCTGAGCGCATTCGCGATCACGATGAGCGACGCGCCCATGTCGGCGGCAACGGCCATCCACAGCGTGGCGGCGCCGGTGACGGCGAGGATCAGGAAGGCGCCCTTCAGGCCAATCGAGAAGGCGATGTTTCCGTGGATGTTGCGCGCGGTCGCGCGGCTCAGGCGCAGCGTGTAGGGAATCTTCGAGAGCTCATCGGCCATGAGCGCCACGTCGGCGGTTTCGAGCGCCGCGTCGGTGCCGGCGACTCCCATCGCAATCCCCACATCGGCCGCGGCAAGGGCCGGCGCATCGTTCACGCCGTCGCCGACCATCGCGAGCGCGCCGTAGCGGGCGCGCAGCTCCTCGACAGCCGTGACTTTGTCTTCCGGTAACAACCCCGCGCGATGGCCGTCCAGATCCAGCGCCTCGGCCAGCGCCCGCGCCGGAGCTTCGTGATCCCCTGTCAGTAGGACCACGTGCTGAATGCCCTGCTTCCGGAGCAGGTCCACCGCATCGCGAGCGGCTTCGCGCGGTTCGTCGGCCACGCCAATCACGCCGACCGGCGTGCCTCCCGCCGCCACCATCACCGCGCTGGCTCCACGCGCCGCGAGCGTGTCGAGCGCGGCCTCCATCTCGGGCGAGCACAGCCCTCGCTCCTCGAACAACCGGTGACTGCCGACGACCAGGTTGTGTAATCCGAGTTGTGCCTCAGCGCCACGCCCCGGCAGCGCCTGGAACGCCTCGACCGCAACCGGCCGAATCCCGAGTGACGCCGCGTGCGAGACAATGGCGCGCCCGATCGGGTGTTCGGACCGCATTTCAAGCGATGCGGCAAACCGCAACACCTCTGCGGCCTCCACACCGGCGACGGGCAGCACGTCGATCACATGAAGCCGGCCGTGGGTGAGCGTCCCGGTCTTGTCGAACGCGACGCACCGGATCGTGGCCATCCTCTCGAGGTGCGCGCCGCCTTTGATGAGCACCCCTTTCCTCGCCGCGGCCGCGAGCGCCGACACGATCGACACGGGCGTCGAAATGACGAGGGCGCACGGACACGCGATCACGAGGAGCACGAGCGAGCGATAAAACCAGGTGGACCAGCTGGCATCGGTCAGGAGCGGGGCAGCCAGCGCGATGACGACTGCCAGCGCCAGCACGACCGGTGTGTAGATGCGCGCGAACCGATCGACGAACGCCTGGCTGGGCGCGCGCTGGGTCTGCGCGCGCTCCACGAGATGAATAATCCGCGCGAGCGTGGAATCGCGACGGAGCCGCGTGACAAGAACGTCGAGCGCGCCCCGGCCGTTGATGGTTCCGGCAAAGACTTCATCGCCCGGACCCTTCTCGATCGGCAGCGACTCGCCGGTCACGGGGGCCTGGTTCACGTAGCTGTCGCCCGCCGTCACGCGGCCGTCGAGCGGCAGCTTCTCGCCGGGACGCACGAGGATCGTGTCCCCGATCAGCACGTCGTCCACCGGGACGCGCGTGTCATGGCCATCGCGCCGGACGATCGCCTCGGACGGCGCCAGATCCATGAGGGCGCTGATGGCGCCGCGCGCCCGATCCATCGCGCGCGCTTCCAGCAGCTGCGCGAGCGCAAACAGAAAGACGACCGACGCCGCCTCGGACCATTCACCGAGCAACATGGCGCCGCCGACGGCAATCACCATGAGCGCATTGATGTCGAGGATGCCGGAGCGGATCGAGACCAGCGCGCGGCGAGCGGTGAACACGCCGCCCAGGGTGATCGACAGCACGAAGGGAATCCAGGCGATCGAACCGGGCGCGCGCAGAAACGAACCGGCGAGGCCTGCCACAAACGCCGCGCCCGACAGGACGAGCAGCCGCTGACGCGTGACGGCAGAGGCCGTGACCGGCGCGGGCTCCTCGTGCTCGAGCCATGCGCGCATCCCCGTTTGGGCGACCGCTTCCGCGATCGATCCCGCCGACAGCCTGGCTGCGTCGTACTTGATCCGAAGCCGCCGGCCAATAACGTCCGCATCGAGCGCTTCGAGCCCGGCCAGCCGGTTCAGGCGGTGCTCGAGGATCGCGACCTCCTCGTGACAGTCCATTCCCTCAATCTTGAAGGTTGATTCGGCGTGCAGCTCGCAGACCTGACACGTGCTCATCGCGGTTCGCGGTTCGCGATTCGCGGTTCGCGGTTCGTAGGTCCTGAATCGGGAGCTGACGCGTGTCGCGGTTCGCGATGTGCGGTTAGCCGCTCGCCCCTCGACGTTGCTCGGGGCGACCCTGAGCTTGTCGAAGGGTCGGGGACTGATGAGATGCGCGAATCGCCAATCGCGAATCGCGGCTCCTCCACATGGGTCAACGCCTGGTTGAGCAGCTCGAGAATGTGCTGATCGTCGACCGCGTAGTAGACCAGACGGCCCGCGCGGCGGGGGCGCACGAGACGCATGCCCCGCAGCAGCCGCAACTGGTGCGACGCCGCGGACTCGCTGATGCCGACGAGCGACGCGATGTCGCAGACGCAAAGCTCCCCTCCCGACAGCGCGTCGAGAATCCGCACCCGTGTCGGATCTCCGAGGACGCGGAATGTCTCGGCAAGCGCTTCGACCGTACGCGCGCCCATCAGCAGGGGTTTTCGCGCCGCCGCCTGATGGGGACCCGCGCATTCGACGGTCGTGGTGGCGGGGCGTTCTTTGATTGTGGACATATGAATATATGAGCAACTGCTCATATATAATCTACTCCGATCGCCTCCCACAAAGCAAGGCGTAGCAGCCACTGCGCCCCACTGGGGCGCCTTGACACATTTTTCCCTGTGTCAGTACTATGCGGGATCGGACTGTAATTGGCCTTCCATCTATACCTTACGCAGTCAGGTCGGAAACGGCAAGGTTCGCGCTAGAGAAAGCTCCCCGCCTGTTCGACCGGGCGTACGGAACGGAGTACTTGTGTGATCGAAGTCCAGCACATCACAAAACGCTACGGCAACGTGACGGCCGTGGACGATGTCAGTTTTCGCGTCGAGCGGGGCGAAATCCTCGGCTTTCTCGGCCCGAACGGCGCGGGAAAAACCACCACGATGCGAATCCTGACCGGCTACATGCCGCCGTCGGAGGGGCGCGCCATGGTGGCGGGCTATGACCTGTTCAACGACGCGATTGCGGCGAAACGGCGCACCGGGTACCTGCCGGAAACGCCCCCGCTCTATCCCGACATGACCGCGCTCGAGTATCTCGACTTCGTCGCGCGGATCAAAGGGGTCCCGTCCCGCGATCGGAAGACCCGCGTCGCCGCCGTGATGGAGCGCACGCACATCACAGACGTCGCCCATCGGCACTGCGGCAAGCTGTCCAAGGGCTACCGGCAGCGCGTCGGTCTCGCGCAGGCGCTCATTCACAACCCCGACGTGCTGATCCTCGATGAGCCAACCGCCGGGCTCGATCCGAAGCAGATCATCGAGACCCGCGAACTCATCAGAAGCCTGGCGGGGAATCACACGATCGTCCTCAGCACGCACATTCTTCCGGAAGTCGCCCAGACCTGCGACCGCGTCGTCATCATCAACAAGGGACGCGTCGTGGCGATCGATACACCCGACAACCTCACCGCGCGCCTCAAGGGTGCGGCGACCCTGTACGTGCAGGTCGATGCCCAGGGTGCGGATGCCGGCGCCGCGCTCGCGGCGGTCCCCGGCGTCACGCGAGTGTCGAGCGCGGAGCATCCACGCGGCGCGGCCGCGGCGGACGCCGACGCCGTACCGCCGCCGGCGGGCGTGCCGCAGGCCTTCGAAGTGGAAAGTGAACCGGAAGTCGATGTGCGTCGCGACCTCGCGCGCGCGGTGGTGACGCGCGGGTGGGGGCTGCTCGAGCTGCGGCCCGTCCGCATGAGCCTGGAGGACGTGTTCCTGCAAGTCACGACCGAGGAAGTTCCGGAGGAGGCGCCCCATGCGTAACATCCTGGCGATTGCCGACAAGGAGCTCCGCTCCTACTTTGCGTCTCCGATCGCGTACATCATGATCGGTTTGTTCTCGCTGCTCTTCGGCGTGTTCTTCTATCTGTTCCTGGTGGCGTTCGTACAGCAGAGCGAGCAGATGATGCAATTTGGCGGCGGCGGCGCGCCCAACATCAACCAGATGATGATTGGCGGCCTCTTCCAGAATACGGCGGTCGTGATCCTCTTCATGATGCCGATGATTACGATGCGGACGTATTCGGAAGAGAAACGGTCCGGCACGATCGAGCTCCTGCTGACGTCGCCACTGACCGACCTGGAGATCATCGTGGGCAAGTTCATCGGGGCGATGGGATTGTACGTGGCGATGCTGCTCGTCACGATGATCTACATCGGCATCCTGTTCATCTACGGCAACCCGGAGTGGCGTCCGATCGCCGCCGGGTACATCGGGCTGCTCCTGATGGGCGGCTCATTCATCTCGCTGGGACTCTTCATCTCGAGCGTCACCAAGAACCAGATCGTGGCGGGGTTCCTCACATTCGGAACGTTTCTGCTGTTGTGGGTCATTGGCTGGTTCGGAGACAACGGCGGCAGTACGCTGACGCAGAGCATCGTCAAGGGTCTCTCGATCACCGAGCACTTCAGCGATTTCGCCCGCGGCATCGTGGACAGCTACCACGTCGTCTACTACCTCAGTTTCATCACATTCGGCCTGTTCCTGACCGCCAAGTCAGTCGACATGGAACGCTGGCGCGGGTAACGCAATCATGCTCAAAAGAGTGCTGGGGCTCGTTGGTTGGCTTGGCGTGGCGCTCGTGGGCGCCGCGCTGGCGATTTCGCAGTTGAAGCCGGAGTGGCAGTGGTTCAGAACGCTCGCACTCGCCGGGCTCGCGTGTACGCTTCTTTACATCCTCAGCCAGTGGCGCGATGTCGCGCGATCGTTTTCGGGCCGCAATGCCCGGCTCGGATCGCTCGCGGCCGCAAGCGTGGTCGTCGTCCTGGCCCTGCTCGTGGCTATCAACTACCTCGCCAAACGCCACAACAAACGTTGGGACTGGACGGCAGCGCACCAGTATTCTTTGTCCGACCAGACGAAGAAAGTGCTCCATGGACTGCAGAGGCCCATGCGCATTCGCGTCTACGCCAGGCCCGATGATTTCGGCCGCTTTCGCGAGAGGCTCGATGAGTACCAGTACGAGAGCAACCAGCTGAAAGTCGAGTACATCGATCCCGAACGGCGTCCGACGCTGGCGAACCAGGACAAGGTCGTGCAGATGAACACCGTCGTGATCGAGTACGACGGCCGCACGGAGCGTGTGACAACTGACACGGAACAGGCGTTGACCAACGCCATCATCAAGGTCATTCAGGGGAAGCAGAACAAGCTGTACTTCGTCCAGGGGCACGGCGAACGGTCGACCGACGATTCGGAACGGACCGGCTACAGCACGATCGCGGGACTGCTGGCGTCGGAGAACTTCGCGACCGATAAGCTCGTGCTCGCACAGCAGCGGCAGGTGCCGGCCGATGCCAGCGTCGTGGTGATCGCCGGGCCCAAGGAAGACTTCTTCCCCGCCGAGATCGACGCCCTCAAGGCCTATCTGGCGAAGGGCGGAAAGGTGTTGTTCCTCCTCGATCCCCGCGAGCGCGCCGACTCGCCGCAATTGACCAACCTCATCGCATTGGTGAAGGACTGGGGCATCGAGGTGGGCGACAACGTCGTGATCAACGTGCCGGCGGATGTTCAGGTCAAAGACGGCGAGGCGATCGACGTCAGCGCGTTGGCGTCGCTGCCCAACTCCGATGGCACGTTCGTGCTTGCCGCAAAGTACGCTCCGCATCCAATCGTGCAGGGCTTCCGAATCCTCACCGCGTACCGCCTCGTACGGTCGGTCTCGGCTGTCGCGTCCAGCAGCGACCGCCGTACCGCTCAGAACGTTGTCGAGACCACGGACACGAGCTGGGCCGAGACGGACATGAAGCGGCTGACGACGTCGGGACAGGTCGCGCGCGAACCAGCCAAGGGGGACAAGCCGGGGCCGATATCGATCGCCGCTGCGGTGTCGGCGCCGATCGCGGAGACCCCGGCAGCCGATCCGAAGGACCAGAAGGAGCGCCCTGAAACGCGTGTGGCCGTGTTCGGGGACTCGGATTTCGGCAGCAACGGGCTGCTGGGATTTCAGGGGAATCACAATCTGTTCATGAACACGGTGAGCTGGCTCGCGCAACAGGAGAACCTGATCTCCATTCGGCCGCGCGACCCGGAAGATCGCCGCGTGACGCTGACGGCCCGGCAGCAGAGCCTGATCCGCCTGCTTGCGATTTTCGTGATTCCCGGATTGATCCTCGCGGCGGGCGTCCAGACGTGGTGGCGGAGGCGATAGATGCGCGGACTGCGCTTCATCATCCTGCTGCTCGTCGCAATTCCGCTCGGCTGGTATGCGTACCACGACTCGACGAAGGGACCGATTGACGACTCGCCGAAGCGGGACAAGGTCTTCGCGGTCGAGGCGGACAAGATCGACGAGCTCGAGATCAAGTCGGCGTCAGGCGATCGCACGACGCTCCGCCGCAAGGGCAGCGACTGGGAAATCGTGCAGCCGATCGCCGCGCCGGCTGATCAGGCGGCCGTTTCCGGAATTACGTCGAACCTCTCATCGGTCGAGATTCAGCGCGTCATCGACGAGAACGCGGCGGACCTGAAGGAATTCGGGCTGGCCGAACCGCGTACCGAGGTCGCCTTCAAGTCCAACGGCCAGCAGCGCCGGCTGCAGTTGGGACAGAAGACGCCGTCGGGCACCGATGTCTACGCAAAGCTTGCCGACGCCAGGAAGGTGTTCCTGGTCCCGTCCTTTCTCGACTCGACGTTCAATCGGGGCACCTTCGACCTGCGCGACAAGTCTGTGCTGAAGCTCGATCGCGAGAAGATCGACACGGTGGAAATGACAGCCGGCGGGCGAACCACCCGTGTCGAAAAGAAGAACGGCGAGTGGCAGATTGCCGAACCGTCCCTGGGACGTGCCGAATTCGGCGCGGTTGACGGGCTGGTCTCCCGCATCGCTTCCGTGCAGATGAAAGCGATCGTGCCGGACTCGAGCGACTTGAAGAAATACGGGCTGGACAAGCCGGCCGTCACGGTGCGGCTCGGCTCCGGGTCGTCGCAGGCCACGTTCCTCATCGGCGGTCCTGCCGAGACGGGCAGTGTCTACGCGAAGGATTTCTCGCGTCCCACGGTCTTCACGATCGAGTCGACGCTCCTTGACGACCTGAAGAAGGATGCATCGGAATACCGCCAGAAAGATCTCTTCGACGCGCGATCGTTCAACACGACACGGCTCGAGATCGTCCGCAACGGCCAGCCGACCGTCTTCGAGAAGACCAAGGTCAAGGACAAGGACGGCAAGGAACAGGAAAAGTGGCGCCAGACCGCGCCGGTTGCCCGGGACGTGGACGCCGCGAAAATCGAGGCACTCATCTCGGCCGCCACTGGCGCCCGCGCCACCGGCTTCGTGGACAGCGCCGCGATGACGGGACTGGACAAGCCCGAGCTGTCGCTGACCTTCAAGTATGACGAAGGCAAAGACGAGCGCGTGGCCTTCGCGCGAACGAAAGACGGAGCGTACGCGTCGCGTACGGGCAGTCCGGGTGCCGCCAAAGTCGACGCCACGGTCATCGACACCATCGTCAAAGCATTCGAGGACGTGAAATAGCTGGACGTCTGGCGCTCTTCCGTGCCCTGCTGCTGGCCGTCGCGTCTGCGTCGGCCGGCTGCACGCCGCACCAGCCCCCCCGCACGACGCCGTCCCAGGCATCGGCCGCCGTGCGCGAGCTTCGCTCGGATCTCGCGCAGGTATTCGGCGCGTCCATCAACGATCGCGGCGTCTGGGCTGTCGACATTCGCTCGATCGAGTCGGGCGAACATCTGTACGAGCTCAACGCCGGCAAGCTGATGATGCCGGCGTCGAACATGAAGATCCTGACGCTTGCGGCAACGGCCGATGCGCTCGGATGGGATTACCGGTTCACCACGACGCTCGAAACGAACGGGACCGTTAACGGCGGAGTTCTGCACGGCGATCTGATCGTCCGCAGTAACGGCGATCCCTCGATCAACTCCCGGGAACACCGGGCTGACGCGGTCCTCAGCGAGTGGGCGAGCGCGTTGCAGGCGGCCGGCATCTCCTCAATCGACGGGCGGATCGTCGGCGACGATCAGGCGTTCGACGATGAGGGCGTCGGTGCGGGCTGGGCGTGGGATTATCTGCAGTACGGATACGCCGCGCCGGTCGGGGCGCTCGAATTCAACGAGGACGTCGCCGCCCTGATGGTGTCGCCGGGTTCCAGCGCGGGCGCGACGCCCACGGTGACGCTTGCGGCAGGCGCCGGTCTGGAGCTGCTGAACCGTGCGACGACCGGAGCAGCCGAATCCGAGAACACAATCGATTACCGGCGGCACATCGATCGCCCCGTTCTCGAGGTGACCGGGTCGATCCCACTCGGCGCGCAGAGTGACGCGCGCACGGTCGCGGTGGTCAACCCCACGGTCTTCTTCGCGCAGTCGTTGAAGGATGGCCTCGTCGCGCACGGGATTGCTGTGACCGGCCAGGCCGTCGATTTTGACGACATTGTCGGCGAAATGCCCAGCGGCGACCCCCGTGTGCTGGCGACGACTCCCTCTCCTCCGCTGAGTGCGATCGCGGCGGTGCTGATGAAGACCAGCCAGAACCTCTACGCGGAAACGCTGCTGAAGGCACTGGGCGCCGCGCGTAACGGGCTGGGGACGACAGAAGGAGGGCGCATTGCGGTGCGTAGCACCCTCGCGAGGTGGAGCATTCCGCGCGACGCCTACATCATGTACGACGGCTCAGGGTTGTCGCGGTACAACTACGTGACGGCCTCCACGCTCACCGCCATCCTCGAACACATGTACAGGGATCCGCGGCATCACGATGCCTTCATTGCCACGCTGCCGATTGCCGGAAAGGACGGTACGATCGGATCGCGCCTGCGCCGCACGCGCGCGGAGGGGAACGCGGTCGCGAAGACCGGATCGATCGCCAACGTCCGATCACTGTCCGGGTTTGTGAAGACCCGCGACGGCGAGATGCTCGTGTTCTCCATCCTCGCGAACGACTTCGTTATTCCCGCAGCGACGATCAACTGGATCGCCGATCTCGGCGTCGAGATCCTGTCGAACTTCACACGAAGATAGCTTGGCCTTCCGCCTGTAGCTGTCCTTCCGCCGGTGGCTTGTCCTTCCGCCTAAAGCTTGTCCTTCCGCCTTCAGGCGGAAGAAAATCCCATCACCACTACAATAGACACGTGCCCCGCGCCGTCGTTTTCGTCGTCTGCCTTCTCGCGAGCGGCGTCGGCGCCTGGCTCTGGTACTACAACACCGGGCGCGCGCACCCGGTAGAGGTGGTGGCGCAGCCACCGGCGCCGGACGGGTGGCTCGATCAGCTCTACAGTTCGAATCCCGCTGACGCCGATGCCGCGGCGCATCAGGTCGAGGCGCTCGGCCCGGGCGCGCTTCCTCTGATCCACGACACATTCCAGGATCCGGGCGCGTCACACCAGCGGGTCAAGGCCGCGCTGAAAGCCTGCGCAATCCTCGGGCCGGCAGCCGCTCCGGCCATAGGAGAAGTCGCCGAGCAGTTGCCCGATCCGACGCTGACGGCCGACGCCGCCCTGGCGCTGAGTTTCATGGGGCGCGGCGCCTTCGGCCCGCTGCGTGACGCGCTCTCCAGCGAGGACCCCGTCGTCCGGCGCGAGGCGCTGCGATCGATCGGGAAGCTCAAAGAGCGGGCCTCGCTCGATGCCCGCGCGGTCGTGCCCTTGCTGATCGATCGGGCGGTCGATGCAGACCCCGGCGTACGGACCGTTGCCGCAACGTATCTCGGGATCATCCACGAGGGAGGCCTCGACGCCGTGAACGCGCTGATGGAGGGGTTGAAAGACTCGGAAGCGGATGTCCGGCGCGCCGCGGCAGCGGCGCTGGGATCATTCGCGGCGGACGCTGAGCCCGCACTGCCGGCACTGCGAAAAGCAGCCGCAGATGCCGATCCGGACGTGGCGCGCGAGGCGGGGGTAACGCTGGTCAAGCTGCAGCCCAAACGGTAACCCCCGATCACGCCGGCTGTGAAGGCCCCGCCTGCAGCAGTCCGCGCGCATACGTGATGATGTCGTCGGCTGAGCCCTGCAGTCCGCCGCCTTGTGCAAGATCGGGGCGTCCTCCCCCTTTTCCGCCGAACCGCTCGATCAGCTTTTTGAGGACGGCTGCGCTGTCGATCGTCCCGTCTGCGGCGCGCGCGATCGCGACGGCTGACGGCTGCGGCACGCTGAAAACCACCGCAACATACCCGGATCGCGCGGCAATCGCGGACGCAACGGCCTTCAATCCGTTCTGATCCCAGCCTTCCAGGGCCTCGATCACCACCTGGATGTTGCCATACCGCTCGGCACGATCTGCGAGCGCGGCCCCTTCGAACATCGCAAGCCGCATCTGCAGGTCTTTCAGGTGCCGCTTCGTTTCCTTCGCATCCGCCTGCAGCCGCTCGATTCCCGCAGGCAGTTCCATCGGCAGCACCGACACGAGCCTGACGCTCGCCGCCATCGCGTCACGCAGCAGCCGATAGCCTTTGAGAGCGCGGACGCCGCACAGAAACTCGACCCGGGTGCCTCCACGAAAGCGCTCGGACGATTGAACGGCAATCGCACCGATAGCGCCCGTTCGCGCGACATGGGTGCCGCCGCAGGCGGAAATGTCGAAGTCCGCCACCTCTATCAGTCGAAGCCTTCCCGTGCGAGCCGGCTCCTTTCGCAGAGGCAGCCTCGCGGCTTCCCCAGCATCAGCGAAGCGAATACCGACGGGACGATCCTCCCAGACGACGCGGTTCGAGTCGTCTTCAGCACGTTCGATCTCATTGGGTGACAACGGCCGATTGAGATCGATCGTCGACGACGCCGATCCAAGGTGAAAGCTCTCCGTACGCGCGCTGAACAGCCGATCGAAGGCGGCCGACAACACGTGCTGCCCCGTGTGCTGTTGCATGTGTTCGAAGCGGCGATCCCAGTCGATAATCCCCCGGACCGGCCCGGGCTCGAGGGGAACGTCAACGACGTGCAGAATCAGGTCGTCGTCGCGATCCACGACCTCGATGACGGCGGCGGTGCCCAGCCGCCCCGTATCGAAGGGTTGTCCACCGGACGTCGGATAGAACGCGGTGCGGTCGAGCACTGCGGCGAGCCGTCCCTCGTATGGCTCGACACGCAACACGATGGCGTCGAACTCGGCCAGGTAGGGATCGGTGTAATAGAGACGTTCAGTCACGGCCGGGCCCCGGCTGGATCGACGACTCCGGCCTGCGCGAAACCGCGCGCTCGAATGCGGCAACTGTCGCAGCGGCCGCACGGGAATCCTGACGGCGCCGGATCGTAACAACTATGCGTGAGGCCGTAATCGAGGTCGAGAGGGAGGCCTTCGCGGATGATCTCGGCCTTTGAGAGGTGCAGGAGCGGCGCCTTGATCTCGATCGATCGTCCCTCAATGCCCGCGCGAGTCGCAAGGGTCGCGACGCGCTCGAATGCGGCGAGGTACTCCGGCCGGCAGTCCGGATAGCCTGAGTAATCGAGCGCGTTCACGCCGAGGAGGATGGCGTCGGCGCCGATGACTTCGGCCCATCCGAGCGCGAGCGATAGAAAGATCGTGTTGCGCGCCGGAACGTACGTGGACGGAATGCCGCCGGATTCGAGCTCGCGGTCCTTCGGGATTTCGCCGTCACCGACGAGGGCGGAGCCGCCAAAAGCCGCAAGGTTCACGTCGAGCTCGACGTGCTTCACCACGTGCAGATTCCTGGCGACATCACGCGCCGCCTCGATCTCGCGCGCATGCACCTGACCGTATCGCACCGTCAGCGCGTAGAGCTCGTACCCATCCCGCCGCGCCATGGCGCCGGCCGTGTAGGAATCCAACCCGCCGCTGAGTAAGAGGACTGCTTTCATAATTGATCTTCCGCCTGAAGGCGGAAGCCACAAAGGCGGAAGCCGCAAAGTCTGAGCTAGACGCCCCTCACATCAGCGCCCCAGATGTACTTATGCGCCTGGAGCTGCAGCCTGACCGGAAGGCGATCTTCGAGAATCCACGCCGCGAGATCCCTGGACGGAAGGACGTTGTGTACTGGCGAAAACAACACCGCCGCCGTGCGCCCGACGAGCCCGTGCCGGGCGACAACATCCCGTGCGTACTCGTAGTCGGCACTGTCGCGAATCACGAACTTGACCTCGTCCTGGCGCGTCAGCAGCTCGAGGTTTTCCCAGTGGTTGTTCGCTGACTGGCCGCTGCCAGGGCACTTCACGTCCACGATGCGGATGACGGATGAGGGAACATCCTTGATGCTGAGGTGGCCTCCGGTTTCCACCATCACGATTCGTCCCAGGTCGAGAAGTTGTTGCATCAGCGGATACACGTCGCGCTGCAGGAGGGGCTCCCCGCCGGTGATTTCCACGAGATCGCACTCGTACGCCTCGACGCGGGACACGACCTCCGCCACGGCCATCTTTGTCCCCTCGGTGAACGCGTATGGCGTGTCGCACCAGGAACACCTGAGATCGCAGGCGGTCAGGCGCACGAACACGCACGGCCGGCCCGTGTGGGTCGATTCCCCCTGTATTGAATGGAAAATTTCGTTAATCGTGAGCACTTTCTCTCTATTGTACTTGGGGCGGGGCTGCGGGTCGTCCGCGACGAGTAGAATACGGGGATGCCAAAGACGACGTTTTACTGGAAGCCCACCTGAACAACGTGCCGCAACGCCAGAAGTTTTCTGGAGCAGCGTAAAGTGGCGATCGAAGAGCACGATATCAATCAGGAGCCCCCGGCCCGCGCATTTCTCGAGAAACACATCGAGGCGGACCATTTCCTCGATTTCGTGAGCACTCGAAGCCCCGTCTTCAAGCAACGGCCCCTGCCTCGGTCGAAGAAAGAGGCCATCGACCTGATGATGGAGCACCCGAACCTGATCAGGCGGCCGATTCTGATCCGCGGGTCCAGCGTCATATTCGGCTTCGATAAGGATGCGTATTCAAAGGCTGAGTAGAGCAGAGACCTCTTCCCTCCGCATAACCACGCATGCCTGACATTCGCATCGGCACCTCCGGCTGGAGCTACCCCACGGGCAAGGGCACGTGGAACGGGATCTTCTATCCGGTGCCGCCCGGCCGCCGGTCGGGCCGTGGCGGTGCGTTCGACGACCTTCGATACTACGCCGAGCATTTTGACACCGTCGAGATCAACTCGACGTTCTACGGTGTGCCCGCTCCGGCCACAGCGCGGGGCTGGGTCGAGCGGACGCCGCCGGGCTTCGAGTTCTCGCTCAAGCTCTTTCAGAAATTCACCCATCCGGGGATGTTCCTCAAGGCCACCGGGAAGGATCCGTGGAATCTCGGGCAGGAAGATGTGGACGAGTTCCGGGCGGCGATCGATCCGCTGGCGTCGGCCGGCAAGCTCGGCGCGCTGCTGGCGCAGTTCCCGGCCAGCTTCAAGAACGAACCGGACTCCCGCGCGTATCTCGCGTGGCTGCTGGAGCGATTTCAGGATTACCCCGTCGCGCTGGAGCTGCGCCACCGGAGCTGGAGCGATCAACCCGTCGAAACGCTGCAGCTCCTCGCGGCCTTCGGCGCCGCGTGGGCGCAGATCGACGAGCCGAAGTTCCGGCTTTCAATCCGGCAGAACCTGCTGCCGAACGTGCGGACCTTTTACTATCTGCGCCTTCACGGACGAAACGCCGCGCAGTGGTGGGGCCACGACAAGTCAGAGGATCGCTACAACTACCTGTACTCCGCCGAGGAGCTCCACCCGTTTGCCGAGGCCGCCAGGGAAGCCTCGCGCGAAGTGAAGAAGGCCTACCTTTACGCGAACAATCATTTCTCGGCGAAGTCCGTGGCGAATGCCGCGATCCTGAAGCACGATCTCGGACAGCCGCTTCCCGGCGAGTACCCGCAGGAATTCGTGGATCGCTATCCCGACCTGAAAGGGCTCGTCAAGGTGTTGCCGGACCCTCTTTTACGTACGCCTTCTTGAGGATATCGGCGATCTGAATCTTGTCGACGATGTCCATGCCCTTGATCACGCGGCCGAACACCGTGTACTTCGTGTCCCACTCGGGATGCGGCTTCGTATTGATGAAGAACTGGCTGTCGGCCAGCCTGGGATCTGTGCCGGGATACGCCATCGCCACTGCCCCGCGTACGTGCCGCCGCTTTTTCGTGATCTCCGCCACGCCGATCGGCTTCCCGCTGCCGGAGCGGCCCCACCACTCGCGCAGGGTGACGTTGCGTGACTGCGGATCGCCGATCTGGACGAGCCCGAATCCCGTGTCACCGGCGCGATGAAAGCGCTGGCCGGTGTAGAAATTTCGTTTCACGAGGCCCACGATCTGCGCAACCGTCTTGGGCGCTTCCTCGGGGTATGTCTCGAACTCGATATTCCCCTTCACGGTCTCCAGCACGATCACGGGTCCTGCGCCCGGCGACGTCTGGCGCGCCGGCAGCGTGCCGGCCATCACGAGCAAGGCGCACAGGGCCAACCCGGTTCTCATCTGCTCCCTTCCTTTCCCTGCTTGGGCGGCGCTACAGTGCCGCGTTACGGGCGCTCTTTTCAACCGCCACGTCAGCGGCGCTCTTTCCCACCCCCGCGCCACGAACGATCTTTCCCACCTTCGTGACGCCGATTCTCGGACAAACATCGGCGAGGACGCAAATTCCGCATAACGGGTACACCGGGCGGCACACGTTCTGTCCCCACGTCACGAGGTACAGATTGACGAGCGGCCACCATTTGCGGTGGACGGCCGCATACAGCGCGTGCTCGGTTTCATCGGGCGTGCGGGTCGCGACCCAGTCGAGGCGGTTGGAAATGCGGTGCACGTGCGTGTCGACGCAGATGTTATCCGCGCTGCGGTGCGCGAGAATCAGGACGAGGTTGGCGGTCTTGCGTCCGACGCCAGGCAGCGTCAGCAGCTCCTCCATGGTCGCCGGCACGACGCCGCTGTAGCGCGACAGGATCTGCTCGCACGTGCGTTTCACGTGCACGGCTTTGTTCCGGTAGAAACTCACCGGATAGATCAGGCGCTCGATTGCTTTCACCCGCAGCGCCGCCATCGTGCGCGGCGTGCGTGCCACACGAAACAGCCGCGTAGATGCCGCGTGGGTGACAGCGTCCTTGGTCTGCGCCGACAGCATCGTCGCAATGAGGACCAGAAAGGGATCTTCCTGTTGATCCTCTGCGATTTTCTCGATCGCAGGTTCATCGAGCCCGTCGATCGCCTGCGCCAGCCGGCGCATCACCGCACGAATCCGTCCACGGGGAACGACCGGTTGCGGCGGGAGCGTCATACCGGGGTCAGCGGTGCCCTGCCCGACAGCACCTCAAGCACGTTTCTGACCGCAAGATCGGCCATCGCGGTCCGTGTTTCGCGTGTGGCGCTGCCGAGGTGCGGCGCAAGCACGACGTTGTCGAGCGTAAGGAGTCCTTGAGGGACGAACGGTTCCTTGTCGAAGACGTCGAGCGCGGCGCCCGCGATCATGTGCTCTTTCAGTGCCCAGACGAGCGCGTCTTCGTCGACGATCGAGCCCCGCGCGGTGTTCACGAGGAGCGCGGATCGTTTCATCCGCGCAAGCGTGCGGCGGCCGATCAGATGCCGGGTCTCCGGCGTGGCGGGCGTATGGATGGAAATCACGTCGGAGCTGACGAGCAGCTCGTCGAGCGACATGTCGTGCTTCGCAAAGACTGCCGTCATCCCGAACGCCGGCGCCTTTGCCGCCACCGCGCGACCGATCCGCCCCCGTCCGACAATACCCAGCTGCTTGCCACGAAGCTCCATCCCCAGCATGAAATCGAGCGCCCAACCCGTCCATCCGCCGCGGCGAATCAACCGATCGCCTTCCGCAATCCGCCTGGCGAGCGTGAGAATCAAGCCCCAGGTCAGCTCGGCCGTCGCCTCGGTCAGGACGTTGGGCGTGTTGGTCACCACTACGCCGCGCGTCTTGACGGCCGGCACGTCGATGTTGTCGTAGCCCACGGCAATGTTCGCGACGATCTTGAGCCCCGGCAGGCCCGCGTCCACCACAGCGCTGTCGATCCGATCCGTCAGGAGACAGATCAGTCCTTCCTTCCCCGCGATCCGTTCTTTCAGTTCCTCGACCGAGAGCGGAGTCGGACCGTCGTGCAGATCGACATCGCAGGCCGATTCGAGGCGTGCAAATGCAGCGGACGGGATTCGGCGGGTCAGAAGAACGGAGGGTTTTTTCACAGCCTTGTTCGCGGTTCGCGGTTCGCGGTTCGCGGTTCGCGGTTCGGGGTTCGTGGTTCGTGGTTCGGGGTTCGTGGTTCGCCGATTCGGGACTCGGGATTCGATTAGGGATTAGGGATTGCTAGTGTCCGTGCGATTCGCAGTAGCCGCAGTGATTGCACAGCACGTTGGGCTCGATCACGCAGGGACCGCCCGACGGCGGCAGCGCGTAGCGATAGTGGCTGGCGTGCTGCACGAGCACGGCAGGAACCTCGACCGTTTCCTCGCTTCCTGCCAGACGCCTGGCCACGGCCTCCCGTACCATCTGGCGCAGCATCTCCTCGTTCATACGTCGTCCTTGTAATCGACCACGTCGACAATGCCGATCACCGCCGCGTCCACCGCCGCCGCCTTGCGTCCGAGCGCGTCGCCGGCTGCCTTCCCTTCGATGACGACCAGCACGCGCTCATCAACACCGGCTCCCACGGAGTCGATCGCGATCAACGCCACGCCGCGCGGCGTGCCCTCGAGCGTCAGCGGCTGCACGAGGAGCAGCTTCGCACCTTCGAGCTTCCGGTTCTTCTGTGTCGACACGACCGTGCCCACGACGCGACAAATCTGCATGCTTCAGTTGCCAGGTTCCAGTTACCGGTTTCCAGTTTTCCAGCCGCTAGCCGCCAGCCGCCAGCCGCTTTAGATCAGCGACGGATTGGAAAATCGAGATCTGACCCCGCCAGATTCCAGTGATCGACGATCCCGACGATCGCGGCGTCGACTGGAGGCTCGGCGGGATAGAACGGAAACGCAGCCTCGCGGCCGCGAACGAAGAACACATGCTCGCCGGCGCCGGCGCCGACCGAGTCGACCGCCACGAGCGTGCGCCCTGCGCGCTCGCCGGTCGCGGCAATCGGCTGAAGCACGAGCAGCTTGGTGCTGACAAGGTTCACGTCCTTCACGCTCGCGACTACCTCGCCAATTACCCGGGCCAGCTGCATGTCAGGAGTCGCCTTCCTTCACCTGGATCGTATCGACGATGCCGACGATGGCCGCATCGACCGGGCAGTCTTTCATGCCCGCCGCCATGCGGGCCGAGCTGCCGCTCACGATGAGCACCGTCTCCCCGAAGCCGGCGTCCACCGTATCGACCGCGACCAGGTACGTCCCCTCCGGCTTGCCGTAGGGATCGACCGGACGCGCGATGAGCAGCTTGTTGCTGACGAGCCGCTCGTCCTTTCGCGTCGCGACGACAGTCCCCACGATCTTGGCGACGATCATTTCGTGGTGGCGTTCGCCTTACCGATCGGGAGCGCGTCTTCGAGGTTGGCGTGCGGGCGCGGAATCACGTGCACCGACACCAGCTCGCCCACACGCCGTGCGGCGGCCGCCCCGGCGTCGGTCGCGGCCTTCACCGCGGCCACGTCGCCGCGCACGATCGCCGTCACGTACCCGGCGCCAATTTTTTCCCAGCCAACCAGCGTGACCTTCGCGGCCTTGACCATCGCGTCGGCCGCCTCGATCATCGCGACGAGACCCTTAGTCTCGACCATGCCGAGCGCCTCACCCATGCGTTGCCTCCTGCGCTTTCAGCTACCAGCTACCAGCCGCGAGCCGCCAGGGCTCTCTGCTAGCCGACAGCCGCTGACTATTTCAGATGTTTGACCGCTTCCTCTATTAATGCCGTGAGCTCGCGGTATGTTAGCCGAATTTCGTCATCCGCACCTATGGGACTCATCCGCCCGGGAACGAGGCGCTCGCCGCCGGCGGAAGGAGGCGCGAACAGGACCTGACAGTCCTCCGACGCACTCTCGGACGCCGCAACGGGATCGGAGCAGATCGGCGCCGGCGCGGCGATGCCGTACCGGCCCCTGAGTCCCTGCAGGCGCATGACTTCGTCGCGTGAGAGCAACCGCTCGCCACCGAGCATCCGGGCGACAAAGCTGATGTTCGCGAAGTGCTCGATCGTCTCCATCTTGTAATACGCGGAGAACAAATCGGCGCCGAGCGTCAGCGCGCCGTGATTCGCGAGCAGCATGCCGTCGTGCGCCTTGACGTATTTGCGCACGGCCTCGGGCAGCTCCTTCGTTGACGGCGTGGCGTACTCCGCGATCGGCACGCTCCCGAGCGTGGTCACGACTTCGGCAAGCACGGCACGATCGAGCGGGATTCCGGCAACCGCGAAGGCCGTCGCTACGGGCGGATGGGCGTGAACCACCGCCTGAATCTCCGGGCGCTGTCGGTACACCTCGAGATGCATCTGCATCTCCGACGACGGGTTCCGCTCGCCGGCGAGCTTCCTGCCCTCGAGATCGGTAATGACCATCATCTGCTCGTTCATGAACCCTTTGCAGACGTTTGTGGGGGTCATGAGGAGCCGCTCGGCATCGAGCCGGACGCTGATATTGCCGTCGTTCGATGCCGTGTACCCGCGTGCGTACAGACGTCGGCCGACTTCGACGATATCGGTCCGGAGCTGGGATTCGAGGGGTGCCATCGCCATGTCTATGGAGAGACGAAGATAACGGTTTTAACAACGAAGCAACGAAGTAATGGAGAAAAAACAAGATTGCTTTGGTTTTCTTCGTTCTTTCTCCGTTTACTTCGTTCCTTCGTTGTGAACCTCGTTCCCTTCGTCCCCTCCGTTATTTCCCGGACCATTCTCTCCTGCACTTCTCGGAACAAAAATGACGGGTCGCCGAACCCGTTCCGCTTGTCAGCGCCTGGCCGGGCACGACGAAGACCCCGCACACAGGATCGCGGACCAGGCCGACGCTGCGCTGGACCGATGGGTCGCGCGTGTAGCCCGCCCCCTCGATCACACCACGCAGCAGCCGCGCCAGCGATCGCGCGAACAGAACAATCAGGACGGCCCAGAGGATCAGCTTCGCCATGCGACTCAGGCTAGCCCGGGGATTTCGGTGTTTCGGCCGCGCCACCCCTGCCGTGGCCCGCACGAAGGCCGTCGAGCCCCTTCTTTGCGACCGCCGCTTCCGGACTGTCCGGCGCCACGTCGAGGACGCGCTGCCACGCCTGCTCCGCTCCGTCCAGATCCTGCTTCGCGAATGCCCGGACGATGCCGATGTTGAGGAGCGTCTTCGAATGCTTCGGATCGATCGAAAGCGATTTGTCGAATTGCGCAAGTGCGCGATCGGGTTGATTCGAATAGTAGTACGCAATGCCGAGATCGGTGCTGGCGTTGACGTTCCTGGGATCGACCTTCAGCGCTTCTTCGTACCAGTGCCTCGCGTCGTCGTATCGCTCCGCGTCGAAGTACAGGTTTCCAAGCTGCACCCGAGTCTCCGTGTCGGACGGATTGCGCTCGGCGGAGGCCTTCAACGCGGTCGCGCGCGACTGATCGAAGGGTGGTTGCGCCTGTGCCGAGGGGACAGCGGCAGCCGGCGCGGATGCAGCCGGCGGCGGCGCGACCCCGGTCGCCTGCTGGCTGCCAATGATCCAACCGACCAGCACGCCGAAGAAAATGCCGGCGACGCCGAACACAACAGAGTCTCTTCGCATTGATAGGGCTTCGAGCTCAGGGCTTGAGGCTAAACTTCGAGTCGTGACTCCGGCCTTGGCCCTAAGACCAACCCTGGACCTGAGCCGTGCAACCTGAGCCCTGGATCATAACAACGTCCGATGGAACCAGTCCACCAGGGTGCGTGCGAGATCCGGATCGTGCCCGAGCATGACCGTGCCATGACCGGCGCGGTTCATCACGAGGACTTCGCGGGCGCCGCCGCCGGCTTTCTGAAGATTCCTGGCCGAGCGCAGGGCGTAAGGATCGTCGTCGCTCGCGATGATCAGCGCCGGGTGCGGGCCGTACTTTTTCATGGCGGCTTCGATGCGCAGGCCGCGGTAGTCGAGCGACGGCGACAGCAGGGCCAGGCTGGCGACGCCGGGATCGCCGGCCGCTTCGAGCACGGCGAGGTTCGCACCGATCGAAGCGCCCGCAATTCCCACGCGCGATTGCTGCACGTCGCCCCGCGACGCCAGGTATCGCCGGGCGGCGGCGACGTCGCGGACGAGCGCGGAGTAATCGGGCGCTTCACCTTCCTGAAGACCACCTGACGATTCGCCGTGCCCGCGCAGATCGATCGCCAGCGCGCCAATGCCCTCGGCCGCGAGCCGGGTGGCCACGGAGTCCCAGTCGCGCCTGGACTTGTGGAGCATGTGCACGAGGATGACGGCCGGCGCGGATCGAGGCCCTGGTTCGTACCACGTGGCAGCCAGCGAAATCCCGTCGTCGGTGCGAATGGTGACGCGCTGTGTCCCGGCGGCGGCCCCGGCAGCGGGAAGAATGGCGAACAACGTCAGCGCCACGGCGAGCGCACGGAGCGAATGGATCGGGTCGGCGTGCCGCCTGCGCGCGCATCGCGTTGTCGGGCCGGGCCCTACTTCCATAGCAAGACGACCATATCCCGTACCGCGCGATCCATGCCGACCAGCGCGGCGCGCGCCACGATGCTGTGGCCGATGTTGAGCTCGACGATTTCGGTGATCGTGACAATGGGAATCACGTTCGTGTAGTTCAGGCCATGACCGGCGAGAACCTCGAGGTCGTGGCGGGCAGCGAGGCGGGCGGCTTCAGCAAGTCGCACGAGCTCCGCATGACGGGCATCAGCCGGGGCGTCCGCGTATCGGCCTGTGTTGATCTCGACGGCATCGGCGCCCACCGCCTTGGCCTTGCGCACCTGATCCGCATCGGCGTCGAGGAAAATGCTGACGCGCACGGCAGCCTCGTGCATCTGACGGATGAAGTCCTTGACGGCGGCGGCCTGCAGCACCACGTCGAGCCCCCCTTCGGTCGTCAATTCCTGGGGGCGCTCCGGCACGAGCGTGACCTGATCCGGACGGATCTGCAGCGCCACGCGCGCCATGTCGGCGGTCACCGCCATCTCGACGTTCAGCTTCGTGGCGATCGTCTTTCGAAGAAGCTCGAGGTCGCGGTCCTTGATGTGACGGCGATCACTTCTCAGGTGGACGGTGATCCCCTGCGCGCCGGCCATTTCCGCGGCAATCGCGGCAGCCACCGGCTCGGGCTCGCGCGCCTTACGTGCTTCCCGCAGGGTGGCGATGTGATCGATGTTGACCGCTAAGCGCATCGGCTGACTTCTCTTCGACATTCCCGTAAGGGAACCGCTTCATCCCAGGTGTTCGCGTACGGCGCCGGCAATTTCGGCCGCCCACGCCTGAATCTGCTGTTGATCCTTCCCCTCGATCATCACGCGCAGCAGCGGTTCGGTGCCGGAATAGCGGACGAGCAGGCGGCCCTCGCCTGCGAGGCGGCTTTCCACGCGCGCCATTGCGTCCGCGATCGACGGCACGGCCGCCAGCTCCTGCTTTTCGCGGACGCGCACGTTCACGAGCACCTGCGGATACGTCACGAGCTCGGAGGCGAGATCCGCCAGCTCGCGCCCGCTTTCAACCATCACGCGCAGGACGCTGAGGGCCGTCACGATGCCATCCCCCGTGAACAGGTGCTCGGAGAAGATGATATGCCCCGATTGCTCGCCGCCGATCGAGAGGTCGCGCTTGATCATCTCCTCCATGACGTACTTGTCGCCGACCGCGCATCGAACGAGATCGATGCGGCTGTCGCGAAGGGCAATCTCGAGGCCGATGTTGCTCATGACGGTGGCGACGACGGCATTTCCCTTCAGCCGGCCGCCCTGCTTCCAATGGCGGGCGCACATGAGCAGGACCGCGTCGCCGTCGACCACGCCGCCGTCGGCGTCGACAAAAATCGCCCTGTCGCCGTCGCCATCGAAAGCCACCCCCATGCGGCAGCTCAGAGCACGAACCGCCCTGGCGATCTGTTCCGGGTGCGTGGACCCGGAGTCGAGGTTGATGTTGCGGCCGTCGGGCGTCGCGCTCAGCACGTGAAGATCGCATCCCAGCTCGCGAAACAGCCGCGGCGCGACAGTCGTGGTGGCGCCGTTGGCCGTGTCGATCGCGAGCCTGAACGGGCCGAGCCGCCCGGCGTCCGGCAGCGCCAGCCGCGCGTGCGCGATGTACGCGTCGATGACGTCGGTCCGATCGACCGGCACGTCGGAGGCGCCGCCCACCGACCAGGTCCGGTCGGCGATGATCGTTTCCACCTCGCGCTCGAGCGTTTCCGTGAACTTCTCCCCCTTCCCCGAGAAGACCTTGATGCCGTTGTCCTCGTATGGATTGTGCGAGGCCGAGATCACCAGGCCGGCATCGAAGCCCATTGCGCGCGTCACATAAGCGATTGCCGGCGTCGGGATGACCCCGGCACTCGTGATCTCCGCGCCGGCTGAGTGCACACCGCGCGCGAGCTCGCGCTCGATCCATTCGCCCGATTCGCGCGTGTCGCGCCCGACCACAAATCGCAGCGGCCGACCCGGGGTGGTCGACCCGCCCATCGCGCGTACCAGCGCGCCGCCGAGGCGCGCCACCGTCTCGTGGTCGAGCGGATAGTCTCCCGCCTTTCCGCGGACGCCGTCGGTGCCAAACAGTCGATGGGCCATATGAAGGAGCTGGGAACGACGCGGGAATCTACTTGATCGTCACGTCGACGACGGCGGGATCGATGGCGCTGACGCCGAAGGCTTGCGACGGGTCCACCTGGACGCGAAGATTGTATCGGCCGGGACCGAGGCCGGCAAGGTCCACGAACGCGTCAATGGCCCCCGCGCGGAGATCGGCTAACGCCTCCCGACGGCCGCGCACGGTCACGCGGGTCAGCGTGGGGCGGATCTGCGCGCTCAGCCCGGCGCCAAGACCGCGCCAGCGCACCGGCACGCCGGAGAGATCGCGCTCGACGGGCGCGGGAAGAACCTCGACCGTGATCGTCGCGTTCTGAGCCTGGACCAGCCGCACCGCGGAATCGGTGATCCCGACCGTGACCACGTCGTGCACGCGGGCACGCGTGCCCGTCACCTCAACCGGCTCCGTCGTCGCGCCCGTCAGTTGCCTCAAGCGGCTCTCGGGGCCCGCGACGTCGACCGTCGGCGGATCGGACGTGACACGGCCGATCACAAAGCCCGGCGCCGGCTCGCCGTCGAGCGCCGGAACGATCGGGACCGTGCGCCTCCCGGACTTCTCAAGATCGAGCGCGAGCGTGCCGGGCACGACCTGCGCGACGTCGACGCCGTACGGCGCGCGGACTTCGTCACTGCGCAGATGGAACATGCGCGAACCCGGGCGCGCGCTGCCGAGGTCCAGTACCGCGACGATGTCACGGGGCTCGAGGCGTCCCAGAAGCGCCGACGACCCGCGCAGCCGCACATCAACCGCGGTCGGCGGATCGCCGACGATCTCGAGCGACGGCGGGATGTTCCGGAACTCGAGCGGCACGCGCATGCTCCGCTCCACGAGGTGGTCCCCCGCGACGATCAGCCAGACCAGCGTCGCCAGCGCGAACGCCATCAGCTTGAGCCCGATATGACGGAATGGGTGATAGCGCATCCAATCCCTATTCCCTAATCGAATCGCGAATCGCTACACATCGTAGGCCCTCGACCCGATGCGCCTGCTCGCCTTGCGCGTTGTGACGAGGGACCGCAAGCGGCTGCGGAGATCGTCGGGGCTCAAGCCCCGCTCGATGCGGCCGTCGATCGCCAGCGAGATCTGCCCGGTCTCCTCGGACACGATGACCGCGACGGCGTCCCCCTCCTCCGTCAGGCCGATGGCGGCGCGATGCCGCGTGCCGAGCTCGCGGCTCACGCGCGGGTTCACGGTCAGCGGAAGGAAGCAGGCCGCCGCCGCGACCCGGTTCTCCTGCAGGATCACCGCACCGTCGTGCAGCGCCGATCCCCGGTGAAAGATCGTGACGAGCAGATCGTAAGTCAGCGTCGCATCGAGCGGAATCCCACTCTCGATGTAATTGCGCAGGCCAATCTCCCGCTCGACCGCCACAATCGCTCCCACCTTGTGCGCGGACAGCATCGTGGCGGCCACGACGATCTCTTCGATGGTTTCGTCGGCCGCTTCCTGCCTGTAGAAATAGCGGAAAAATGGCGCCTGGCCGAAATGCGCGAGGGCGCGACGGATGTCCGACTGGAAGATCACGATTGCGGCAAACGCAACGTAGACAAGCATGTTGCGGATCAGCCAGTTCACGGTCTGCAGCGGAGCGAGCCGCGACACGTAGAACAGCGCGACGATGATGAGGGAACCGACGCCCATCTGGACAGCGCGCGTGCCCCTGATGAGCAGCAGGAACTCATAGATCAGGAAGGCGACGATCGCGATGTCGAGCAGATCCCACCAGCCCACCGGCGGCCGGCGCAGGACGCTGGCAAGATAGTCCATCATGCAGGGATAGCTTATCTGATGGCAGCCTCAAAAGGCGGCGCGACAGAAAGGCCGGCGGCGGCGCTCTGAACGGCAGCTGACGTAGGGAAAACAAGTCCTGCGAGGACGCGTGGCGTGATAGGAAGCCGGAATAGGCCAACCGGGGGGAAACGGCGGATGCGGTACCACGTGATCCGGCCAGATCAAGAGCGACTGCTGAACCGTCAGGCCGGTGAGCTTGGCTGATTCATGTACTCAGCCGCGGTCACGGCGACGGCTTTTGAGACACCGGCATCATAGGGACTGGTGTGCGACGCGCCTGGTGGGGAAACTGTTGCTACAGGCTGTGAACCCCGCTACATAACCCGTGGAGAAAACTCCTGCCTGATGCGATCGGCAACTCTGGCGACATCCACCATCTCAGCTACACGGTGGACCCGGACGATATGTGCGCCGAGCAGCACGCTGGCGGCTACCGCGGCAGCCGTCCCCCATTCCCGCCCGGCCGGCGGCCGGTCGCCAATCGCCGCACTGAGGAACGACTTGCGCGAGGGCCCGGCAAGGATCGGCCGATCGAGATGCGCAAGATCGCCGAGGTGTGCCAGTGCGGCGTACGAATGCGCCGCACGCTTCGCGAACCCGAGGCCCGGATCGACGATGATCGCTTCCCGAGCAACACCCGCGGCGATCGCACGCGTGAGGGCGGCCCCCAGTTCCTCGGAAATCTCGGCGACAAGGTCGGAGTAGGCGGCTTCGCGGTACATCTCGCGCGAGCGCCCGCGGTTATGCATCAGCACGACCGCGGCCCCCGACTCCGCGACGACCGAACCCAAACCTGGATCGAACTGCAGGCCGCTGACGTCGTTGACGATGACGGCGCCGGCGGCCATCGCCTCGCGCGCCACGATCGCCTTGTAGGTATCGACGGACACGGGTACGCCGCTCGTGGCCAGTCGCTCGATGACCGGCAGGACGCGGCGGAGTTCTTCGTCCGCGGGCAACGGCTCGGCGCCCGGCCGCGTCGATTCTCCCCCGACGTCGAGGATGTCAGCCCCTTCCTCGACCATCCGCAGGCCATCCTCAATCGCACGGCCGGGATCGAGCCGCACGGCCCCGTCCGAGAAGGAGTCCGGCGTGATGTTGAGAATTCCCATGACGAGGGTACGCTCGCCCAGCACAAGTGCCGCGCGATTCCTTAGCGGTACTTCGTAACGGGCTCGCGGGGTCAAGGAAAAAAGAGGAAAGGGAAAGGGAAAAGGGAAAAGGGCCTTCTTGCCTTGTCCCTTTGCCCTTTTGCCTTGCTTATTCCTGCGGCAGCGGCTTAGTGAGCGACGGTAACGGCTGGACGATGGACGGGCGCTCCTTGGCGGGGCGCTTCGAGCCGTCGTCGGTCGCCGACACCACGTGACGCGGGGTGTGCTCTTCGAGCGCCTCGCCGGCGAGAATGCGGCGCACCTGCTCGGCGTCGAGCACCTCGCGAGCCAGGAGCTCCTCGGCTATCCGAAGCAGCGCCGGCTTGTGCTGCTCGAGCACGCTGCGGGCGCGCTCGTAGTTGCTGGTGACGAAACGCTTGATCTCGTGATCGATGCGAATCGCCGTGTCCTCGCTGTAGTCCTGATGCTGGGCGATCTCGCGGCCGATGAAAATCTGTTCTTCCTTCTTGCCGAAAGTAAGCGGCCCCATGGCGTCGCTCATGCCCCACTCGCACACCATCTTACGCGCGAGCTCGGTCGAGCGTTCGAGATCGTTGCCCGCGCCGGTGGTCATCCCGTTCATCGTGATCTCTTCGGCAATACGGCCGCCGAGCAGGATCGCGATCTGGTCGTTCAGGTACTCACGGGTGTAGTTGTGCTTGTCCTCGACCGGAAGCTGCATGGTGACGCCGAGCGCCATGCCGCGCGGGATGATCGTGACCTTGTGCACCGGATCAGCGTGGGGCAGCAGTACCGCGAGGAGCGCATGGCCGGCCTCGTGAAACGCGGTGACCTTTTTCTCTTCGTCGTTGATGATCATGGATCGGCGCTCCGAACCCATCATCACCTTGTCCTTCGCGAACTCGAAGTCGAGCATGCGAACGACTTTCTGGTTATAGCGCGCCGCGTTCAGCGCGGCCTCGTTCACGAGATTCGCGAGATCCGCGCCAGAGAACCCGGATGATCCGCGCGCCAGCACGTGGATATTCACGTCGTCTGCGAGCGGAATCTTCTTGGTGTGGACCGCGAGGATCCCCTCCCGGCCCTTCACGTCGGGCCGGTTGACGACGATGCGGCGATCGAAGCGGCCGGGACGCAGCAGCGCCGGGTCGAGGACGTCAGGCCGGTTGGTCGCAGCGACGAGGATGACCCCTTCGTTCGACTCGAAACCGTCCATCTCGACGAGGAGCTGGTTCAGCGTCTGCTCGCGCTCGTCGTGTCCGCCGCCGAGCCCTGCGCCGCGGTGCCGGCCGACGGCGTCGATCTCGTCGATGAAGACGATGCATGGGGCGTTTTTCTTGCCCTGCTCGAACAAATCACGGACGCGCGAGGCGCCGACGCCGACGAACATCTCGACGAAATCGGAGCCGCTGATCGAGAAGAACGGCACGTTGGCTTCGCCGGCGACGGCGCGCGCCAGCAGCGTCTTGCCGGTTCCGGGAGGCCCCATGAGGAGCACGCCCTTCGGAATGCGCCCGCCAAGCTTCTGGAATTTCTGCGGCTCTTTCAGGAACTCGATGATTTCCTGGAGCTCTTCCTTCGCTTCATCGACGCCGGAGACGTCCTTGAACGTCACCTTCTTCTGCGAGCTCGATGACAGCTTCGCGCGGCTCTTGCCGAACGAGAGGGCCTTGTTCCCTCCGCTCTGCATCTGCCGCATGATGAAGATCCAGAAGCCGATCATCAGCAGGATCGGCGCCCAGGAATACAGCAGCGTCGCCCACGGACTCGTCGTTTCCGGCTTCGCCTGGATGGCGATGCCCTTCTCGTGAAGCTTGGCGGCGAGCCCCTGGTAGTCCGGCGCGTAGGTGCGGAAATGGTCGTTGTTCTTGAGGCTGCCGGTAATGTCGTGGCCCACGATCACCACCGAGGCAACCTGGTCCTGGTCGACCTTCTGCAAAAATTCCGAGAACTGCATCGAGTTCTCGGACTTGCCGGCAAACGCCGTCGAGAAATTCCAGATGAGGACCCCGACTACGACGAGGACCATCCAGAACAGTAAGCTCTTGAGGGTCGAATTCAACCTAGGCCTCCTAACCGCCTTGCTTTCAAGAATATCACGCCTCGCGAGGGCTCCGTGACCCGAAAATCCTCGGCCACCGACTCCCCCACGACCCACACGATCCGGTCCTGGCCATCGACCACCAGGGGAAGCGAATCCCTGATTTCTCTAGGGATTTTGCGATCCACCAGGAAGTCCTGGAGCTTTTTCCGATGCCCCAGCCCGAGGGGACGGAAGCGATCGCCGCGCCGCCGCAATCGAATTGCCAGCGGCAACGTCAGCGGATCGGCCGCGACGGCGACCTCTGCCGCCCTTGCGGGTCCCGCCCCTGCAGGTCCGAGCGAATCGACCCGCTCGGCCGACACCGCCCATCCCTGATTATCGAGCGTCACCTCACCAGGAATAGACAACGGAAACCGAAAAGAGTTCTCGAGGCCGGAATCGCGCCGGCGAGGAGCCGGTGGTCCGAGCACGATCACCCGTCCGCTGCGCACGGCCCGCTGGCCCGGCAGATCGACCGCCTCCCCATCCGTCGCGTCCGCAAGCTGCAGCAACCTGTGGACGAGGTCGAATCCGATGAAACGTCCGGCCGCCAGCATCGAGAGAGCGTGCCGCGCGACACGCGTCGCAAGCGCCGGATGGAGCGACCTCAGCGCGGAAGCGTCAACCTCGATTTTTCCGCCTGTAGTTAAGACGATCGTACGGGAGAAATCGATTGCTTCCTGCTGCAAACGATTTTCGTCGTCGCGTGCCATCGCCGCTTCCCGGGCCAGCACACGGCTGATTCCAGGCGAAAACTCGCGCTCGAGATACGGGATGAGCTCGTGGCGCACCCGATTCCTCGGGATCGAGAGATCGGCGTTGCTGCCGTCGGTGCGAAACGTCAGAGCTCGATCCGCCGCATACTGCCGAAGATCCGCGCGTGAAATATCGAGGAGCGGGCGGATCACGCGCCCGGCACGGGGCAGAATCCCCGCGAGGCCGCGCGCACCCGAGCCGCGGACCAGACGCAAAAGAAAGGTCTCGGCCTGATCGTCCAGGCTATGGCCGACGGCAATCGCGTCGGCGCCGACACGATCGGCCGCCTGCTCGAAAAACGCGTAGCGAAGCTCGCGCGCCACGTCCTCAACCGAACGCCGTGTATTGCGCGCGGCGGTGCGCACGTCCGCACGCCCCACTTCGATCGGCAGGCCGAGCCCCGACGCCATCGCGCGGCAGAACGCTTCATCCTCGTCGGCGGAGGGACCTCGAAGCTGGTGATTGAAGTGCGCAAGCCCGGCAACCGTCAGCTCCCCCGCTGTCTGGAGCTCGAACAGCAGATGGGCGAGCGCAACCGAGTCGGGCCCGCCCGACAACGCCACGAGCGCGCGCCCGCCGGGCGCCAGAAGCGCATGCCGCCGAATCGTACGGACGACCCGCTGCGACAGATTCAATTGCGCGTACCTTGTCAGCGAAGAAAAGAAATGGTGGCGGTGCAGGGACTTGAACCCCGGACAACGCGGATATGAGCCGCGTGCTCTAACCAGCTGAGCTACACCGCCAGAATCCCTGATTGTACATCAGGGCAGGTAACGAAGCAGGCTTTGGAGAGAGCGGAGTTCACAACGAAGTACTTCGTTTTGTCGTCGTTCACTTCGTTGCTTCGTTGTGAACCCGGTGCCCCCTCCCCTCCACTACTCCTCCACGAGCGCAGCCGCGAGAAGCGGGATCATGATCTCGTGGTGGCCCACGAGCGAATAGCCCTTGCCCACCCCGGCAACCGGCCGCGACACGACGTTGGTCTGCGGCCGGTAAAGCCGGGTGAAGTCCATATTAACGGTCGTGAGCTGGTCGAGCGATGCCCCCTGGTTACGCGCGATGGCGACCGCCTTGAGGAACACTTCCGGCAGCACCACGGCGGAACCGCAGTTCAAGTACACGCCGCCTTTCAGCCTCGCGACGTTGGAGACGAAATACCGGAAGTCCCGCAGGCTGCCTTCGCCAAGCGCGGCACCCGACGCTCGTGGATGCATGTGAATGATGTCGGTGCCGATCGCCACGTGCACGGTCACCGGAATCTGCAGCCGCGTGGCCGCCGCCACGACGCTCAGCGCTTCGTGCGCGGGCTTCATCTCGCGCAGCCGGCGCCCGACCGCCTGGCCCAACCCGAGTCCGTTCTTCACACCGTCGTTGATGGCCGCGTTCAGCAGCTCGCCGGTCTCTTCCGCCATGCCGAAGCGTCCGGGCCCGAGCGCTTCGTCCACGTCCTCCGACGTGCCGCCCGAGAGCGCCAGCTCGAAGTCGTGAATGATCCCGGCGCCGTTTGTCGCCAGCGCGGAGACAAAGCCTCGCTCCATCAGGTCGATCAGGATCGGTCCCAGCCCGGTCTTGATGACGTGGGCTCCAAAGCCCCAGATGATGCCCCGATCCCCCGTACGCGCCGCCCGGATCGCCGCGACGACGGCCTTGAAATCCGCCGCCGCGAGAATGGCTGGAAACGACGCAAGGAGCGACGCCATTCCGCCTCCGGCGCGATACGGCTTCGCGAAATCGGCCGCGTTCGCCTTGCTCGTCCGCGACCCCAGCGGATACGTACGGACGCCGGAGAGATCGTAGTCTTCGTAGGGGAATTTCACGCGCATGAGGATAGCGCACAACCGGCTTCGTGGGTTCGCGGGTCGCGGGCCGCGACTGGCGCCTCGCGGCTGGCGACTCGCGGCGCGCGATTGCAGGATTCGAGGATCAGTGATGAGTGATTGGATTCACATGATGAGCATCGCGTCGCCGTAGCTGTAAAAACGATACCGGTGCTCGATGGCTTCGCGGTAGGCTGCGAGGACCCTCTCTTTCCCGGCGAACGCGGCAACAAGCATCAGCAGCGACGACCCCGGAAGATGGAAGTTGGTCAGCAAGGCGTCAACCGCCCGGAACCGATGGCCGGGGTAGATGAAGATCGCGGCTGTCCCGGCCCCCGGCGTCACGCGTCCGCCACCCCGCATGGCCGCATCCTCGAGCGCGCGCGTCGTCGTGGTGCCGACGGCGACAATCCGCCGCCCGTCGGTCCGCGCACGCGTGATCGCGTCGGCTGTCTCGCCAGCAATGTTGTAGTGCTCAGGATCGACGACGTGATCTTCAACGCGTTCGACCCGGACTGGCTTGAAGGTTCCATATCCGACCTGCAATGTGATCTCGGTGCGCTCGATGCCTGCCTTCTCGAGCGCAGTCAGAAGCTCGGGCGTGAAATGCAGGCCCGCGGTCGGCGCGGCGACCGAGCCGCGCACGCGCGCGAAGACCGTCTGATATCGCTCACGATCCGCCATCGTATCTGGCCGATTGATGTACGGCGGCAGCGGAATATGGCCGAGCGCATCGATGAGCGTGTCAACGTCGCCGCCCGACTCCGGCCACAACCGAATCGTCCGCCGTCCCTGAAAGCGACGCGCGATCACTTCCGCCATCAGCATACCGGCCCGCCCTTCGAAGCGGACGAGCGCTCCAGGCTTCAGCTTCTGTCCCGGATGCATGAGCGCTTCGGCGGTGCGCACGTCGCGATCGGGGATCCGGGCTTCGGATTCCGAATCCAGGGTCATCGAGCTCGTCGGCCCGAGCAGGAGGCACTCCACGGCGCCACCGCTCGGAACGCGATGGCCGAGCAGCCGAGCGGCGAAGACGCGCGTGTTGTTGACGGCGAGCAGATCCCCGGCGCGAAGGATTGACGGGAGATCCGCCACCGAGCCATGACGGACGGCCCCGGTGGTACGGTCGAGCACGAGCAACCGCGACGTGCCGCGCGGCGCCGCATCCTGCGCAATCAGCTCGTCGGGAAGCTCGAAATCGAAGTCGGAAACGTTCATGCCGCGGACCAGCGGCCAATGTACTGCGGTACAATCGCTGCGTCGAATCTTGATGAGCGAAGACCCACTAGAACAGGAAGACGAACGCAAGCACGTCCTGCCCGCGAAGCGATCAGCCGAAGTCCTCCTGGTCGCCCCCGAACCCGACGCCGAGCGTCCCGCACCGGCTCCGAGCGGAAGCGCAATCGTCGACGTGAGGAATGTGGCGATGACCGTGCTCGCCGTGATAGCGGCCGTGCTGGTCCTGCAGTACGCGCAGTCCGTGCTCGTGCCGATTGTCGTCGGCATTCTCATCAGCTACGGGCTTGCGCCATTCGTCGGAGCTCTCCAGCGAGTACGCGTGCCGCGCTCAATCGGTGCGGCCGTCGCGGTGACGACGGTGGTCGGCGCAATCGGCATAGGGATGTACACGCTGACCGACCAGGCGATGGCCATTGTGTCCGACGTGCCGCAGGCGGCCCAGCGGATCCGCGAGCGCGTGCGTGACCATCGGCTCAGCCCGGGCGGTGCCATGCAGAAGGTGCAGGAAGCCGCGAAAGAGATCGACAGGGCGGCGCAGGAAGCATCCGCACCCACCAACGCCGAGCGGAGGGCCTCCGAGCAGCTGCAGGCGGCGACCGGTGTCCAGAAGGTGGAAATCGTGGCTCCGCCCTTCAGGGCTTCGGACTACCTGTGGTCGGGCGGACTGAACCTCGCGGGCTTCGCGGCGCAATTCGTCCTCGTTCTGTTTCTCGTGTACTTCTTTCTGGTGACGGGGGATCTCTACAAGCGGAAAATCGTCAAGATCGCGGGGCGCACGCTGTCAGAGAAGAAGATCACCGTGCAGATCCTCGACGAGATCAACGTGCAGATTGAAAGCTTCATGCGGGTCCAGGTGTTCACGAGCGTTCTCGTCGCCGTCGCGACCGCCCTCGCGCTCTGGTGGTTCGGCGTGGACCACCCGATCGTCTGGGGCATCCTCGCCGGCGTGTTCAACTCCATTCCGTATCTCGGTCCCCTTCTCGTAACGGGCGGGCTCGGCGTTGTCTCGTTCATGCAGTTCAACGACCTGCTGCAAACCTCTTACGTCTGCGCGGTCGCGTTCGCCATTACCAGCCTCGAGGGCTTCCTGCTCACCCCCATGCTCATGAGCCGCGCCGCGCAGATGAACCCCGTGGCGATCTTCGTCGGCCTGCTGTTCTGGAGCTGGATCTGGGGCCTCTGGGGCACCGTGCTCGCGGTCCCGATGCTGATGATGCTGAAGGCCGTCTGTGACCACGTTGAGGACCTGCAGCCGGTCGGCGAATTGCTGGGCGAGTAGAGATCTAAACTTCTAAACTTCTAAAGTTCTTTAGAACTTTAAAACAACCTGAATCGCGACAGGAGCCACGCGGTGACGAGGAGCGGGATCATCGCGACGGCAAAAAGAACGGCAATGACCCCGAGCACGAACAGCCAGTCCCCGCGGCTTGCCTTGGTGCCCGGGCGCGCGTAGCGCTCCAGGAGCGCCAGGTTTCTGACGTTCGCCTTCCAGCCGAAATCAAACGCATCTCCGACGACCGGAATGACGCCGACCGCGAAATCGATAGCGGCGTTGATCAACATGCGAAGCTGCACGACGCGCGGAATGCGCAGGCGCACGGCGTGAAGGAGAAGGACCGCCGCGAACAACGGGGTCGTCAGATCGCCGAGACCCGGAATCAGGCCAAGTATCGGATCGAGCCCGAAGGTGAGATTGGTCCCCGGGACGCGAAAGGCGCTGTCGAGAAGGACGCTCCATTTCCGCAGGGCTGCCAGGGTTCGGGCATCTGATTCGCGCACCGACACAGGCTATCAGACTGGCGACTCGCGGTTGGCGGTTGGCGGTTCGCGGTTCGTGGTTCGTGGTTCGTGGTTCCCACCTGGAAACTGGAAACTGGAAACTGGAAGCCATTGTCAAACTGTCGAGTTTGATTGCAACCTCAGGCGCGAACGTGGTACCTAAGACCCTCTGTGTCAACAACGAACATGCGCGTATGGCCTGGCACACCTTATCCGTTGGGCGCGACCTGGGACGGCGTCGGCGTGAATTTCGCGATCTTCTCCGAGCACGCCACGCGGGTCGAGCTGTGCCTGTTCGAATCGATCGACGCGGAAGTCGAGACGGTCACGATTCCGCTGGTTGAACACACCGACATGGTGTGGCATGGGTATCTGCCTGACGTCCACCCCGGTCAGCTCTACGGGTATCGGGTCCACGGCCCTTTTTCGCCGGATACGGGCCACCGCTTCAATCCGAACAAGCTCGTGATGGATCCGTACGCGAAAGTCATCGGGCGCACGGTGCGGTGGGACGAGTCGCTGTTCGGCTTCAGGTTCGGAGAGGAGGACACGACCTTCGACGACCGCGACAGCGCGCCGTTCGCCCCTCTGGCGGCAGTCATCGACAGCGCGTTTACGTGGGGTGACGACCGTCCGCTGCGAACGCCCTGGCACGACACGCTCATCTACGAGCTTCACGTGAAGGGATTCACGAAACTCAACCCGCACATTCCGGAGGCGCTGCGGGGCACGTATCTCGGCCTCGCCTCTGAGCCGGCCATCCGTCACTTGACGTCGCTGGGCGTAACGGCCGTCGAGCTCATGCCCGTTCATCAGCACCTCGACGACTGGCATCTCGTCGGACGGCGATTGACCAATTACTGGGGCTACAACACGCTGTCGTATTTCGCGCCCGACGTGCGCTACGCGTCATCGTCGTCGCCGCAGGACGCGGTGCGCGAGTTCAAGATGATGGTCCGCGCGCTGCACGCCGCAAAGCTGGAGGTCATCCTCGACGTGGTCTACAACCATACCGGGGAAGGCAACCATGCCGGACCGACGCTGTCGCTGCGCGGAATCGACAACACGTCGTATTACCGCCTGCTGCCGAACCAGCCGCGGTTCTATCAGGACTTCACCGGCTGCGGGAACACGTTGAACATGCGGAGCCCGCGCGTCCTGCAGCTCATCATGGACAGCTTGCGGTACTGGGTGAATGAGATGCACGTGGACGGGTTCCGCTTCGATCTCGCAAGCGCACTGGCTCGTGAGTTGCATGCCGTCGATAAGCTTGGGGCGTTCTTCGACATCATCCATCAGGATCCCGTGCTGTCGCAGGTGAAGCTGATTGCCGAACCGTGGGATCTCGGCGAAGGTGGCTATCAGGTCGGGAATTTTCCGACGAAGTGGACCGAGTGGAACGGGAAGTACCGTGATGCCGTGCGACGGTTCTGGCGCGGCGACAGCGGGGTCGTCTCAGAGCTCGCGACGAGACTGTCCGGCAGCAGCGATCTCTACGAGCAGAGCGGGCGGCGTCCGTACGCGAGCATCAACTTCATCACGGCTCACGACGGCTTCACGCTTGCGGACCTGGTCAGCCATAGCGACAAGCATAACCACGCGAACGGCGAGCACAACCGCGACGGCGAGAATCACAATCTCAGCTGGAACTGCGGGGTCGAAGGTCCCACCATGGATCGCCGGGTCCTGGAGCTGCGCGATCGCCAGCGCCGGAACGTGATGGCGACCCTGCTGCTATCGGTCGGCGTGCCGATGATCAGCGGCGGCGACGAGCTCGGACGCACGCAGGTGGGCAACAACAACGCCTATTGCCAGGACAACGAGATCAGCTGGACGCCGTGGGACAACACGCCGGAGCGCCGCGATTTCCTCGACTTCACCCGGCGGCTGATTCAGATCTGGAAAGATCATCCGGTGCTCAGGCGGCGGAAATTTTTTCAGGGCCGGCGGATCCGCGGCGCGGACGTCCTCGACATCGCCTGGCTCGATCCGTCAGGCCGGGAGATGGCCGACGACACGTGGAGCTCCCCCGACGTCCGCTGTCTCGGCGTGCGGCTCAACGGCGACGCGATTTATGAAGTGGACGAGCGCGGGGCACGAATCGTCGGCGACACCCTGCTCCTGCTGCTCAACGCCGCCGACCAGCCCATTGCCTTCACGCTGCCGCTGACGGCCGCCGAAGAGCGGTGGGAAACGCTCATGGATACGTCCGACCCCTGGGCCCCGTCGCGGCGACTGCGCGCGGGCGGACGGTATGAACTGTTGCCGCGCTCGATGGCGGTGCTGAAGTTGAACTGCCGCAAGGAGGATCTGCGCCGCGTCGACGATTGGGGACCGATGGGGACCTACTAATCAGACTGCGGATTGCTGATTGGTGATTGCTGATTTGGATTGACGATCTGACGACTTGAATGGCCAAGCGAGCTGCCTCGAAGAAACCCGCCACACAGAAAGCTGCGGCGCGCCGGGAACTCGACCCCGACTTCCATCGCCGTGTCGTCGTTGAAGGCGTCGAGCCGCAGGTAGACTGCGGGCGCTTTCCGATCAAGCGTGTCAGCGGCGACCCGGTCACGGTGACCGCTGACGTTCATGCGGACGGCCACGACGTCGTCGCAGCGGTGGTGGTGTATCGGCGCGCCGGCGAGGAGGCGTGGAGCGAAACGCCGATGCAGGCGGTCGGGAACGATCGCTGGCAAGCCACGTTCGCCGTCGACGCGCTGGGCCGCTACGAGTACTCGATCGAAGGGTGGATCGATCGATTCGCGAGCTGGCGGCACGAGGTATCGAAAAAGATCGGATCTGGCCAGGATGTGTCGTCGGAACTGCTCGAAGGAGCGGCGATCGTCGCCGACGCACTTTCGCGGATTCCGCCAGGTCCGGACCTTCAGCTGATCCGCAGGATTCAGCGCGTGCTGGCGAATGCGAGCGCGGACATGAGCGCGCGCCTGGCGGCAGCATTGAGCGGCGAGCTGTCGGAGGTGATGGCGCATCACCCGGACCGCAGTCGGTCGACGCGATTCGATCGCGTGCTCGAGGTGCTGGTCGAGCGCGAGCGCGCGGGGTTCGGCGCATGGTACGAGATGTTTCCGCGCTCGGCGGGTACCGATCCGTCCCGCAGCGCGACGTTCGACGAAGCGGCGGCGCTGCTGCCGTACGTCTCATCGATGGGATTCGATGTCCTGTACCTGCCCCCGATCCATCCGATCGGCCGGAGCTTTCGCAAGGGCCCCAACAACGCCCTGACGCCCGAGCCAGGCGATCCGGGCAGTCCATGGGCTATCGGATCGGCGGAAGGCGGCCATACCGCGATCGAGCCGGGACTCGGCACCCTGGACGACTTCGATCGTTTCGTCACGGCGGCGACCCGGCAGGGGTTGGAGATTGCGCTCGATATCGCCTTCCAGGCCTCACCTGATCATCCCTACGTGCGGGAACACCCGGACTGGTTCCGGCACCGGCCCGACGGCACGATCAAGTACGCCGAGAATCCACCCAAGAAGTACCAGGACATCTATCCGATCGACTTCGAAACGTCGGACCGCCAGGCGCTCTGGCACGAGCTCAAGGGCATCTTCGAGTTCTGGATCGATCACGGCGTCAAGATTTTCCGCGTCGACAATCCTCACACCAAGCCGTACCGGTTCTGGGAGTGGGTGCTCGGCGAGCTCAGGCAGCGGCATCCGGATACGATCTTCCTCGCGGAAGCGTTCACGCGGCCGGCGGTCATGCGGTATCTCGCGAAGGCGGGCTTTTCGCAGTCCTACACCTATTTCACGTGGCGCAATTCCAAGGAAGAGCTCATCGAGTACTTCACCGAGCTGACCCGTACCGGCGTCCGCGAATACCTGCGGCCGAACCTGTTCGCGAACACACCGGACATTCTGCACGCGTACCTGCAGCGCGGCGGACGTCCGGCCTTCCAGGTCCGCTTGGTGCTGGCGGCGACACTGGGCGCGTCGTACGGTATCTACAGCGGATTCGAGCTGGCCGAGAACGTGCCCGTCCGGGAGGGCAGCGAAGAGTACCTGGATTCGGAGAAGTACCAGATTCGCGCGCGCAACTACCAGCAGGCCGGGAGCCTCGCGGACATGATCGGACGTCTCAACGCGGTCCGACGCGACCACCCGGCCCTGCAGCATGACCGGGGGCTCGCGTTTCACGCCACCGACAACGCGGTGCTGATTGCCTACAGCAAGTGCTCCCCCGACGGGCGCGATCTCATTCTGGTCGTCGTCAATCTCGATCCGGCGAACATGCAGCACGGATTCGTGCAACTGCCGCTTCTCGCCTGGGGGCTGACGCCGCATTCGGCCGTTGAGGTGCTCGATCTGCTGTCGGGCGAACGGTATTTCTGGCGGGGTGAATGGAATTACGTGCGCCTCGATCCGGACGACCGCGTTGCGCACATCCTCCAGGTGCAACTCGAGACCGGGCCTGAAGGCCCCGCTCCGCACGCGGCCTACGCGTAACGCGGGGGTTTGACCCCCGCGTCCGTCAGAGACGAACACGATGCCCGATACCCTCTGGTACAAAGACGCCGTCATCTATCAAGCGCACGTGCGTGCGTTTCTCGACACCACCAACGACGGCGTCGGCGACTTTCGCGGCCTGACCCGGAAGCTTGAATACCTGCACGGCCTCGGCATCAACTGTCTCTGGCTCATGCCGTTCTACCCCTCGCCGCTTCGCGACGACGGGTACGACATTGCAGATTACGAGAACATCCATCCGAGCTACGGGTCGCTCGACGACTTCGATCGATTCATCGAGGAAGCGCACCGCCTCGGCATCCGCGTGATCACGGAGCTCGTGATCAATCACACGTCGGATCAGCATCCATGGTTCCAGGCGGCGCGACGCGCGCCGGCGGGATCGCCGGAGCGCGATTACTACGTGTGGAGCGACACGGACCAGAAATACCAGGGCGTGCGCATCATTTTCACCGATACCGAGAAGTCGAACTGGGAGTGGGACGGCGTCGCGAATGCCTACTACTGGCATCGTTTCTTTCATCACCAGCCCGATCTCAACTTCGACAATCCGGCGGTGCTCAGCGCCGTGGTTCGGGTCATGCAGTTCTGGCTCGATCGCGGCGTCGACGGGCTGCGCCTCGACGCGGTGCCGTACCTCATCGAGCGGGAAGGCACGATCTGCGAGAACCTCGAGGAGACGCACGACATCCTGAAGAAGATCCGCGCGGCGCTCGACGCGCGCTATTCGGATCGCATGCTGCTCGCCGAGGCCAACCAGTGGCCGGCCGACGTGCGTCCCTACTTCGGCGAGGGGGACGAATGCCACATGGCCTTTCATTTCCCGCTGATGCCGCGCATGTTCATGGCCCTCCGGCAGGAGGACCGCCACCCCATCACCGAGATCCTGCGGCAGACGCCGGAGATTCCGGACAACTGCCAATGGGCGATGTTCCTGCGGAACCACGACGAGCTGACCCTCGAGATGGTGACCGACGAGGAGCGCGACTACATGTACCAGGCCTATGCCGCGGACCCGCAGATGCGGATCAACGTCGGCATCCGCCGCCGCCTGGCGCCGTTGCTTGAAAACAGCCGGCGGCGGATCGAGCTGCTGCACGCGCTGCTCTTCTCGATGCCGGGGACGCCCGTCATCTATTACGGCGACGAGATCGGGATGGGAGACAACATCTATCTCGGCGATCGCAACGGCGTCAGGACGCCGATGCAATGGACCGGCGATCGCAATGGCGGGTTTTCCGGCGCCGATCCCGCGCGCCTGTACGCGCCGCCGGTCATGGATCCGGTGTACGGCTACCAGGCGCTGAACGTCGAGGCGCAGGAACGCGCGCCGTTCTCCCTCCTCAACTGGATGAAGCGGATGATCGGCCTCCGCACGCAGACCACGGTCTTCGGCAGGGGCACCATCGAGTTTCTTCCGGCGCAGAACCGGAAAGTGCTGGCTTACGTCCGGCGCTATCAGGACGAGACGATCCTGTGCGTGGCGAATCTGGCCCGCTCGGTGCAGCCGGTCGAGCTCGATCTCGCGCGGTTCAAGGGCCTGACGCCGGTCGAGATGCTGGGCCTCACCGAGTTTCCCAGAATCGGCGACGCGCCGTATTTCGTCACGCTCGGCCCATACGCCTTCTACTGGTTCCGCCTCCAACAGGCGCCGGCCCAGCTCACCGCGCGCGTGGCGCCGGAGACAGCCACCGGCGGCCCCCCCGCGCCGGCCCTGCTTGTCGGCGCCGCCTGGGAAACGCTGCTCGACGGCAACGTCCGCACGCTCATCGAGCGGGATCTGCTGCTTCCGTTCCTGCAACGGCAACGCTGGTTCGGCGGAAAGGCGCGGCGAACGCGCAGTGCGCGCTTCGTCGACTGGGGACTCCTCCGCCGCGGACCGCAGCCGTTCTTCGTCACGATCGTGCAGGTCGACTACGAAGACGGCGAGCGCGATCATTATTTCCTGCCGCTGACCGTCTGCGCGCACGCCGACGCGAACCTGCTCGAAGAGCGATCGCCCCATGCGATCCTCGCCAGCGTGACCGGCGCGCGCAAAGGCATCCTCTTCGACGCCTGGCTCGACGATCGCTTTGCGCGCACGCTGCTCGACGCGCTCGAGCGCGAAGAGCAGATGACGACCAAGCGCGGGGGCGTCCGGGCCGCCAGGACCGGCGCATTCGCCGCGCTTCGCGGAGTCGCCGGCGACGACATGCGCATCGCGCGCATGGCCGCCGAGCAGAGCAACACGTCGATTGTCTATGGGAACTGGCTGATCCTGAAGCTGTTCCGTCGGATCGAGCCCGGGATCAACCCGGACTTCGAGATCGGCAAGCAGTTGACCTTACGTGTCGGGTTCACACGCGTCCCCACGGTCGCGGGCGCGTTCGAGTATGCGGGTCCCGGCGCAGAGCCGGCCACGCTGGCCATGGCCCAGCGCTTTGTCGCGAGCCAGGCCGACGGATGGTCGCACGCACTCGGCGAGGTCACGCGCTTTTACGAAGAGGTCCATGGCAGCACGGCGCCGTCCGTCGATCCGGCGCCCGCCTCTTCAACGCTGATGGCCGGCGATCCGCCCGAGCGCATTGCTCGCGCGATGGGCTCGTATCTGGGCACCGCGGCGACGCTGGGGCGACGGACGGCGGAGCTGCACCTCGCCCTGGCATCGGACTCCAGCGATTCGGCTTTCGCACCGGAGCCTTTCACCCGGGAAGACGTCCAGCTCGTCATCGCCGATGCCGTCGCGCAGGCGGCGAAAGCGCTTCAGGCATTGGGCGCCCCAGGACGCGAGCTGCCGGTCGATGTGAAGGCTGGAGCTGCGTGGCTGCTCCGGTCGCGCGATGCGCTCATCGCGCGGATTCGATCCGCGCAGGACCTCCCGCTCGCCGCGTCGAAACTTCGTATCCACGGCGATTATCATCTCGGCCAGGTGCTCTGGTCGGAGGGGGACTTCTATATTCTGGATTTCGAAGGCGAGCCGGCGCGGCCGATCGCCCAGCGCCGCCTCAAGCAGTCGCCGTTGAAGGACGTCGCCGGCATGATCCGATCGTTCGGCTATGCCGCATACGCCGGGCTTTTTGCGTACGCCGTCTCGCGAGGATCCGAGTTCGATCGCCTTGAGCCCTGGGCCCGCGGCTGGCAACGAGCCGCGTCGTCGTCGTTCCTGCGCGCATATTTCAGCACCGCGGCCGGCGCGCTGTTCGTGCCCGCCGTCGAGTCTCAGCGCGATGCGCTCCTGCAGGTATTTGTGCTCGACAAGGCGCTGTATGAGCTGAATTACGAGCTCAACAACCGTCCCGAGTGGGTGCAGATTCCGCTGCGGGGGATTTTTGATCTGTTGAACGCGGGCCGCTGACAACTGATCACGTCTACTGCGGCTCAGTCTCGTCGATTCCAGGATTCGTCATCAGTGATGGTCAATTGAAGAGCCTGCCCTGAGCGAGCGAATGCATCACGCGAGTGGAAAGGGTGATTCCTGTTTTGGCGCGCGACCCCTTCGCGGCGGCGTCCGCTTTCGCGTCTGGGCTCCTTCCGCGCGACACCTGACGCTCGTCCTTCATGACGGCACGGCGGCCGGCGAATACTCAGTGCCACAAGACGACCAGGGGGTCTTCGATCTGATCGTGGACCGCGCAGCCGCCGGCGATCGTTACCGCTACCGGATCAACGGCGGCGATCTGCGTCCCGATCCGGCATCGCGATTCCAGCCGGAAGGCGTGCACGGCCCTTCCGAAATCGTCGATCCGTCAGCATTCCAGTGGACCGACACACAGTGGGGCGGCCGGCCTGCCCCTGATCGAATCGTGTACGAGCTGCACATAGGAACCTTTTCGCCGGAAGGGACGTTCGCCGGAGCGACGTCGCGTCTCGAAGCGGTCCGCGATGTCGGCCTGACCGTGATCGAGATCATGCCGGTCGCGGATTTCGCAGGCGCGCGCAACTGGGGTTATGACGGCGTCTGCCTGTTTGCCCCGTCGCGCGCGTATGGCCGGCCCGATGATCTCCGGCGGCTGGTCGATCGCGCGCACCAACTGGGCCTGGCCGTCCTCTTCGACGTCGTCTACAACCATCTCGGGCCCGAAGGGGCGTACCTGCCGTCGTTCAACGAGGAGTATTTCACCGACCGCCATGCCACGCCGTGGGGGCGCGGCGTCAACCTCGATGGTCCGGGCTCCGGTATGGTGCGCCGCTTCATCGTCGACAACGCGTGCCATTGGGTGCGTGAATATCATGCCGACGGTCTTCGCCTTGATGCCACGCACGCACTGATCGAGAAAGATCAGGGCGCCATCGTTCGCGAGATCGTCGATCAGGTGCGGAGCGCGACGGCTCGGCCGGTGTTCATTCATGCCGAGGATCATCGGAACCTTGCCTCGATGGTCGAGGACTCCGCAGCCGGCGGCTGGGGACTCGACGGCGTCTGGGCGGATGATTTTCATCACGTCGTGCGCGTCCTCCTCGCCCACGACGCCCACGGGTACTACGCCGATTTTCTCGGCACCGCGCAGGAGCTGGCGCGGACGATTCAGCAAGGCTGGCTGTTCACAGGACAGCCATCGAGGCGTTCAGGTCAACCCCGTGGATCGGACGGGTCGCGCGTGCCGATGTACCGCTTCGTGGTGTGCCTCCAGAACCACGATCAGGTCGGAAACCGCGCGCTCGGGGATCGACTGCCCGGGCGGGTGCCGCCGGAAGCCTGGCGGGCAGCCAGCGCGCTTCTGCTCACGGTGCCGATGACCCCGCTGGTCTTCATGGGCCAGGAGTGGGCCGCGAGCACCCCCTTTCAGTACTTCACAGATCTCGAAGCTGCGCTCGGGCGGCAAGTCACGGAAGGACGCCGCCGCGAGTTCGCGGCGTTCCCGGAGTTCTCCGACGAACGGGCGCGGCATTCGATTCCCGATCCACAGGCGCGCTCCACGTTCGAGTCCAGCAGGCTCAAGTGGGACGAACGCGCCGAGCCGGCACACCGGACCGTGTTCGAGCTCGATCGGGCGCTTATCGCCCTGCGTCTGGATCATCCCTCGGCGCTCGGCGCCAGCACCGACCTGGCGGGCGATGCGATTGCGCTCGACGACCAGACCATCGCGATGCGGCGGGCGGATGGTGGCGACGTGTTCTGGGTGATCGTGCGGTTCAGGAGCGCCGGCGTCGTCGATCTCTCCGCGGCGACCGAGGACCGCGGCGAAGCCAACGCCGAATGGAAGGTCGTCTTGACGACAGAGGATCCCCTCTTTGCGCTCGACCCGTGCCCTCCTGAGATTGACGAACGCCGCGGGCCGCTGATTCGCTTCGAGCGCGCAGGGGCGGTCATACTTAAGAGGATGTAATCGTACTCGCGGTTCGCGATTCACGGTTCGTGGTTCACGGTTCGCGGTTCGCGGCTGACCCTGGCGTAGTTTTTTGGCGCTGGTAGCTGGAAGCTGAGATGCACATCGATCGGGCAAAGCCGTACTACGTTCCGGCAAGCACCTACAGGTTGCAGGTGTACCGTGCATTCCCGCTGACGGCCGCACGGGATATCGTGCCGTACCTCGCGCGGCTTGGCGTGGATGCGTGTTACACGTCGCCTTACTTCACTGCGGCCCCAGGCAGCACTCACGGTTACGACGTCGTCAATCACAACGAAATCAGTGCGGAGCTTGGCGGCGCGGAGGCGCATGCGGAATTCAGCGCCGCGATCGCGGCCCACCGAATGCGTCACATCGTGGACTTCGTGCCGAACCACATGGGGATTGGCACAGGGGCCAACGCCTGGTGGAACGATGTGCTCGAGAACGGCCCGAGCTCAGCGGCGGCGATCTTCTTCGATATCGACTGGCGTCCCGTGAAGGCCGCGCTCCGCGCCAAGCTGCTGCTGCCGATCCTGGGGGATCAGTACGGCCAGGCACTCGAACGCGGCGAGCTGCAGTTGGCGTTCACTGGCAGCACGCTGGTGCTTCGATACTTCGACCATGAACTGCCGATCAATCCGCGCGAGTCGGCGCGGGTGTACGAAGTCGCCACCGAGGAGCTGACGGGAGTCCTGGGCGCCGGCAGCCCCCCGCTCAACGAATTCTTGAGCATCCTCAGTTCCCTTCAGAATCTGCCGCCGTATACCGAAACCGATCCCGAACGGGTGGCCGCGCGCAGCCGGGAAAAAGACGTGGCGCGCGCGCGGCTCGAGCGGCTCGCTGCGGAGGTGCCCGGCGTACGCGACGCGCTCGACGCGGCGGTCCGCCGATTCAATGGCGCGCCCGGAGACGACGCGAGTCTCGACGCGCTCCACGAGCTGCTCGAGGCGCAGGCGTACCGGCTGTCGTACTGGCGGACCGCATCGCACGAAATCAACTACCGGCGCTTCTTCGATATCAACACGCTCGTCGGGTTACGGATCGAACACAAGGAAGTCTTCGACGCGACGCACGGGCTGCTCGGGCAATTGATTCGCGACGGCACCGTGCACGCGGTTCGCATCGATCATCCGGACGGTCTCTTCGACCCCGCGCGCTATTTCGTGATGCTGCAGGATCTGGCGTCGTGTGCGCTCGGCGTGGAAGCCGGCCCACCCGGCGAGAGCCAGGAGCCGACGCCTCGTCCGTTGTATGTCGTCGCTGAAAAAATCCTGTCCGGCACGGAACACCTGCCTCGGGGCTGGGCCGTGCACGGCACGACCGGCTACAACTTTCTCAACGATCTCAACGGCCTGTTCATCGACACCGCGCAGGCCCGCCGGACCCGGCGCGTATATGCGAAGCTCACCGGCCATACCGAGCCCTTCGACGATGTGCTGTACGCGAGCAAACGGCTGATCATGGCGACCGCCATGGCGAGCGAATTGAACGTCCTCGCACACATGCTCGCCCGGATCGGCGAGAGCAACCGCAAGTCGCGCGATTTCACACTTGAATCGCTGCGCGATGTCATCACCGAAGTCGTCGCGTGCTTTCCGGTCTATCGCACGTATGTGGACGGCCGCGGATGGACGGCGGAAGACCGCGCCGTTGTCGCGCGCGCGATCGCGCGCGCGCGCCGCCGGAACCCGGCAATGGAATCGTCGCTCTTTGATTTCTTTCGCGAAGTCGTGCTGCCCCGAGATCTGCACGAAGACAGGATCGAGCATGTACCGCCCGGTCCGGAGCGCCGCATCGGGTACCCGCCGGCCGACGAAAACGAGGCGCGCGCGCGGCTGCGCTTCGCAATGAAGCTGCAGCAGTACACCGGCCCCGTGCAGGCCAAAGGCCTCGAAGACACCGCGTTCTATCGCTATAACCTGCTGCTGTCGCTCAACGAAGTCGGAGGTGACCCGTCGAGGTTCGGGCGATCGGTCGAGGAATTCCACGGAGCCAACACGCGGCGCGCCGCGGAGTGGCCATTTGAGATGCTGGCCACCGCGACGCACGACACGAAGCTCGGCGAGGATGTCCGCGCCCGCATCAACGTGCTCTCGGAGATGCCGTCCGAGTGGGGCCGCGAAGTGTCGCGATGGATGCGCATCAACAAGGCCCAGCGCTCCCTCGTCGACGGCGAGCCGGCGCCCGATCGCGGCGACGAGTACCGTTTCTACCAGGCGCTCGTCGGTGTGTGGCCGGCCGGATTGCCGCCGCGGATTACCCAGACGCCCGAGGAGCTCGTCGCGCGACTGTCGGAATACATGATCAAAGCGGTGAAGGAAGCCAAGGTGCACACGAGCTGGCTGACGCCGAACGAGCCGTACGAGGATGCGCTTCGGAAGTTCGTGCAGCGCGTGCTGTCCGGCGCGGCCGGGTCACGGCTGCTGACGGCGTTTTTGCCATTCCAGCAGCGGATCGCATCGCTCGGGATGATCAACTCGCTCGCACAGGTCGTCCTGAAGGTTGGGTCTCCGGGCGTGCCGGATTTCTATCAGGGCACTGACCTCTGGGACCTGAGCCTGGTGGATCCCGACAACCGGCGCCTTGTCGACTTCGACCTTCGCTCGCGGGCGCTCGACGATGTCGACGCGCTGCTCGCCATGGACGCCCCGGCGCGGCAGGGTGAGATCGGCGCGTGGTTGGGCAACTGGACGGACGGCCGCATCAAAATGCTCGTCACGGCGGCTGGCCTGCGCCTGCGCCGCGAACTGCCGCACGTGTTTCTCGGCGGCGGATACCTGCCGCTTCCGATGGAGATCTCAGTACCCGCCGGAGCGGTGGGATTTGCCCGGACTGCGGGTGAAGAGGATTCCGATGCGGTGCTGTTCATTGCGCCGCGGCTCTTCAGCCATCTCGCTTCCGGACATCACGGAACCCCACTCGGGGGCGAGTGCTGGAAGACGTCGCGGGTGATGCTCCCGCCTGCGCTTCGTCATCGCGTGTTTCGCGACGTCACGACCGGCGCGGAGCTCCACCCCGCACGCGTGGGGGAGAATGCCTGGATTTTTCTCGGCGAGGTGTTTCAGACCCTGCCGGTTGGAATTTTGAGGGCGATATGAATTGCTGAGTGTTGATGGCTGATTGCCGATTGCTGATTTGACGCGGAGGTCCACGCCAAATCAGGAATCAGCCATCTAACAGCGACGCGCGCTCAGAACGTGAACTTCAACGCAAACTGGAAATTGCGCTGGGGATCGGCATTGAAGTACGCCGTCGAATTGATCCGGCCGGCGTTGGTGTTGTTATTGCCCGGCACGCCTATCTCTGAGTCCGGATTGCCGAGATTCACGTTGTCGAACAGATTGACCGCCTCGACTCGGACCTCGAGCAGTCTCGCTCCGCTGAGCCGGAAGTGCTTGAACACCGATGCGTCCGTTCGCCAGTACCCCGGTCCGCGCAGCGAGTTACTTTTCATGTTGCCGAAGGTTCCGCGCGCCGGCCGCGAAAATGCGCTGCCCGACGCCCCGATGGGCGTGACATTGAACCATTGGTCCTGGGTCTCAGGGCCGCTGGGATCCCCTGTAAGATTCGGCCGGTTGGGGCCGGTATCGCGGTCGGCGCCTGCGTCCCTATAACTTACGCTGAATGGGAGGCCGCTCTGGATGATCGTGTTCGTATTGAACTGCCATCCGCCGACGACGGCATCGGCAGCCGGTGAGATCGATGACATGTACTTCCTGCCGCGACCGACCGGCAATTCCGCTACCAGAGACAGAACGAAATTATGTTTCCGATCCCAGCCGGCCGGCCCCTTGTTCAGTTCCCGATCGTAGATGAAGTAATCGCCGCTCTCCTGAACTTCCCGCTGCAGCGTGTAATTCGTCTTTATGGAGTACCCGCTAGAGAACTGCTTGTTGAGTTTCATTTGCAGCGAGTCGTACGCGTTCCTGGCGCAGTTGCAGAAATAGTTGATCCCCTGCGTCCATTTGAATGCCCCACCCAGTCCGAGATCGTTGGGGACGCCGCCGGCAAAGAACGGCTTACGGTTGTTCTGGGGCACATTCGGGTACCCTA
>JBBQEJ010000002.1:0-88302 GCA_038320555.1 Vicinamibacterales bacterium
GGGGTGCCGCTCAGCAGATATTCCGTCACGAGCGCGCCGATTTCCGGCTGGCTGATGAGGACCGTTTCGCCTGTGTACTCGAGAGTGCCGACGCCGCTGAGGACCAATTCGCCGAGTGTGATTTGCGGGACCCCGCGTCCGGGCAACGTGAATCCGCCCAGCTCGGCCCCGGTGGGAACAAAGAACTGGACCCGTTGCTGATTGCCAGGGGCGTCGGCGATCACGAATGTGCCGTCGGCCGCGGAATCAAACGCGGTCGGCCGGATGATGCGCCCCCTCTCGGCGCCAATCTGTACGATTCTCTTCGGCGCCTCAGCACCGCGCGCGACGGTGTATACGGCGTGCGCACGACGGTCGAAGATCGTGTACTCGCCGGACGGCGAAACGTGGCATGCGCTGATTTCCTCGAACATGGCCGCGATGTGAGCCGGGAGACTGCCGATGGAGCGACGTTCCTCGAGATCGGACGCGCGCGCCACGGCAAGCGCAAGGGCGAGCGCCACCGGATATCGGACCATCACGCTTCATGATACGTCGCGCGTGATTGGTGATGTGGCGCGGATTAGTAGTGGGCGACGTCCTTGATCGCTTTCAAGACGTGTGACGCCTGCGGCAGAATGACTTCTTCGAGGTTGGGGCAGTAGGCAACCGGTGTGTCAAGCGCGGCCACGCGCCGCACCGGCGCATCGAGATGCTCGAACATCTGGTCGGCGATCCGCGCAGCGAGCTCTGCGCCGAAGCCGCACGTGAGCTGATCTTCGTGTGCAATGACCACGCGGTTGGTGTGCTTGACCGCCGCGGCAATGCCATCCCAATCGAAAGGCGCGATCGTGCGCAGATCCACGACCATCACGCTGATGCCGTCTTTCTCCGCCTGCTGCGCGGCGAGCAGGGATCGCTGAACGAGCGCGCCCCAGGTAAAGACGACCACATCACTTCCATCCCGGCGCACCGACGCTTTGCCGAACGGCACCATGTAATCGGCGCCGGGGTATTCCCCCTTGTTGTACGTCTGGCGGTAGAGGTGCTTATGTTCCAGGAACAGCACCGGATCGTCGCAGCGAATCGCCGTACGCAGAAGCCCCGCGGCGTCGCGGGCGTTCGACGGAAAGGCAATCCGAATCCCCGGGCAATGGGCGAAGATGCTCTCGCCCGACTGGCTGTGGTACGGCGCACCGCCCCGCAGGTAACCGCCAATTGCGGTCCGGATGACCATCGGGCAGGAGAACGCGTTGTTCGAGCGATAGCGCAACATCGACATCTCGTCGCGCATCTGCATCATCGCCGGCCAGATGTAGTCAAAGAACTGGATCTCGACCACCGGCTTCAGCCCGCGCGTCGCCATGCCGATCGCTCGTCCGATGATGTTGGCCTCCGCCAGGGGCGTGTTGAACACACGCGCGCTGCCAAAGGCGCGCTGAAGTCCGTGTGTGACTTTGAACACGCCTCCCTTGCCGGACACCTGCTCGAGCGCCGATTCGCGGCTGCAGTCCGCGACGTCCTCGCCGAACACGACAATGCGGGGGTCGCGCGCCATCTCGTCCTTGAGCGTGCGATTGATCGCCGCAACCATCGTGTCGGGCTTGCCGGCTGGCGCCGCGGGCGTGTCGAATGCCTCCGACGACGGATCGACGTCGGGCGAGTAGACGTAGAGCGTCGCCGTATCGGGGGCCGGCTTTTCCGACTTCGTCGCGCGCTCTGCGGCCGTATTCACCTCCGCGTCAACCTCGCGGGCGATGGCCTCGAACTCGGCCTCTGTGGCCATGCCTTCAGTCTTGATGAACGCGGCAAGACGGACAATCGGGTCCCGCATCGCTTCGGATGCGCGCTCGTCGGGCGTCTTGTATAACTTCTCGTCGTCCGAAAGAGAGTGCGAGTACGGCCGGATGACCTTCGCATGGACGAGCGCCGGCCCGTTGCGCGCCCGCGCGTACGCCACAGCCTCGACCATCGCACGATGACTGGCGATGAAATCCGTGCCGTCAACACTCTGCACGAAGAGGCCTGGGAATGATGAGACGAGTCTCGAGATGTCTCCGCCGGCGGTCTGCACCTCGACCGGAACCGAGATCGCGTACCCGTTGTCTTCGACGAGGCACACGAGTGGAAGCTTGCCCAGGCACGCGGAGTTCAGCGACTCCCAGAACTCCCCTTCGCTCGTCGCGCCTTCGCCGACCGACAGGTACACGACTTCGTCATTCCGGAAGCGCTCCGCGCGTCCTTCGATCGCCGGCACCCTCTCGTAGAGTCGGCCGGCTTCGGCGGCGCCGATTGCCTGCAGGCACTGTGTGCCGGTCGGGCTCGACCCCGAGACGATGTTGAGGCGCTTGTCGCCCCAGTGCGACGGCATCTGCCGTCCGCCGGAGCTCGGGTCGTCTTTGGCGCCGACACCGGCGAGGAACATCTCAAAAGGTGTGACGCCGAGGGTCAGGCACAACGCGCGATCGCGGTAGTAGGCATAGAACCAGTCGTGGGCTGGTTTGAGCGTCATGCCCGCCGCAACGAGGATGGCTTCATGTCCTGCCCCGCTGATCTGGAAGAAGATCAGGCTCTGGTTCTTGAGCAGGATTTCCTTGTCGTCGATCCGGCGCGACAGCACCATTGTGTGGTAGGCGCGGAGAACGTCTTCGCGCGTCAGGCCGGCATAACCGGCGCCCGCGCGATCCGTAGGAGTACTCCTTCCGTTGCTGACCGCCGATCCCTTCATGCGCGCGATGTCCTTGTCAGTTCGCGTCCGTGCCACCACACAAGAGAGCCGATCGCCGCCTGGCCAAACGCTAGATTATAACATCGGGGCCCAACTCGAGCCTGTGCCCCCGCCCGCCGCCGGGCCGGCCTGGCAGGGTATAATCCCCCTTCTTTTTGACCCGAGGAAGGGGCGTTGGCGTGGGTGCACAGCCGGTCCGACTCCATCGATGGGATGAGATCGCCCTCGAGAAGGTCACGGAGATGATTTCCCGCAAGATCGTGACGGGCGAGCGGGAGATGCTCGCCCAGATCTACCTGAAAAAGGGGGCGCTCGTCCCCATGCACTCCCACGAGAGCGAACAGATGACGTACGTCCTCCAGGGGGCGCTCAAGTTCCTCATCCATGGCGAAGAGATTACCGTTCGCGAAGGGGAAGTCCTGCACATTCCATCCTGGGTGGAGCATCAGGCGGAGGCCCTCGACGATACGTTCGAGCTCGACCTGTTCAGTCCCATCCGCCAGGACTGGCTGGATCACACGGACACCTACTTTCACGACCGCCCCGAGCCCTAGATTAGACGTGCTCCTTCTTCGCCAGGCCGGCGAAGTCCCGGTACGCTCCAGGTGAAGGCTGCAGGCATTCGGCACTGAGAACGCGCGCATGCCACACGAAGAGCGTGCAGTTGGCAAGTGCGAGGAGAACGGTGGAATCGATGATCGTGAAATTGCGCGGAGGAAGCGGCAGGCCGCGCCCCAATCCGAAGAAGAGGTACAAGTTGAGGGCGAGGACCCCGCTGACGCCGGTAAGCACGGGACGCAGGCGTGGGCGGAACGCCGCGGCAGCGGCAAGCAGCGGAACAGCCAGGTACAAATGATTCTCGTGCACCGCGACGCCGAGCAGGAAGTACGCGTGCACGATGAAGGCGGCAACCGCAAACATCAGCGACATGTCCCGGGAATGCCTCGCGCGCCAGAGTGACCAGGCTGCGGAGGCGGCGATCGCCAGTGTCGCAGCCGGCCGCGGGTTCGGGTATCCGAGCTTGACGATCGTCGACATCCCGAGAATCCGCAGTGGCATCGTCCAGGCGGCCCACATGCCGAGGTCCCTCACCGCGTAAGACGCGCGCATGACATACGTGATCACCCACCAGAAGTTTGCCGCGTCGGCCGACAGCATGTCGTGCCGCAGGAGGGAGCCAACGCCCTGCGCAACGTTCCGGGATGCTCCGGCGATCAGGTATGGCAGGAGCGTCGTGAATAAGACGACGGCCGCCGACACGAGTGCAACGCCGATTCGCTGCGCGCCCCAGCGCGGCGCGCCGTTCCACAGGGCAAGGCCGACCACGGGCAGAATGAAAACAGCCTGGGCCTTGGTCAGGCACGCAATCGAGACCAGCACGCCGGCAGCGATCGGAGCATCCAGCGTGGCTGCGGCGATTGCGCCGAGCGCAGGTAGTGCCATCAGCGCGTCGAGGTACCCCAGCACGGACCCAGCCAGAATCATGGCGGGATTCGCCCAATACGAGGCAGTTGCCCACATCCCCGCGGGTTCTCCATAGCGGCGGCCCACGACGCGAAAGAGCAGCCATGACAGCGCCAACTCCGCAAGAAGTACCGGCAGCTTGATGGCGACGTTCAACCAGCGGTTGTTCTCGAAGGACGGTGAGAATGCCCGGTAGACCGCGCCGGTTACCGCCAGCTCATAGAGTGCAATCGGCGGGTAGTCGACCGTCGTAGCCCGATCGCCCCAGCGGACGAGTCCTCGCTCGGGTGGCTGGCCGCCGACACCATACAGGCGAGTGAGTCCCTGGTTCAGCGCGCCGTAGCTCCAGGTTTTCCAGACGAGCACGTCCTCGGTGCCTTCAAGAGGCAGCGCGAGAAGCCGGATCAGCAGACCGGCGATCAGAAGGATCCGGAAACGGCTGTGAGAGATGTCAGTGCACCTTGCGGTCCCAGTCCGATCGGCCGCCGGAGTAGACATCGAACTTCCGGCGAAGACGGTTCATCTTCCATTTCAGGTAGCGGTATTTGATTTCCGCTGTGAGCCCGCCGCGGCCCCCCCGGAGATACAGATAGCCGAAGATTACACCGCCCAGATGCGCGGCGTGCGCGATACCGCCAGGCGAAGAGAAATACGATAAGGCACCGATGATGATCACGAAGTATTTCGCCGGAACCGGGAAGAGCATGGCCAGCAGGATTGGCCGCTCGGGGAAGTACAACGCAAAGGCGAGCAGAATGCCGAAGAGCGCGCCCGAGGCCCCGACGGTGACCGTGGTGTAGGTCTGTGCGGTCGATGTGAACGGCAGGAGCGCGACAACGATCGTGGTGATAGCGGCCCCGATACCCGTGACGGCGTAATAGCGCAGGAAGAACGGCGTCCCCCACATCCGCTCGAGCTCCACGCCGAACATCCAGATCCCCAGCATGTTGAACAGGATGTGCGTGGGACCCGCGTGAATGAACATGTACGTGACTGGCTGCCAGAGCCGGTAATGCTCGATCACGTCCGACGGGACGACGCCGAGAACGTAGATGAGGTCGTGATCGATGACCGTGACGACAAACGCCGTGACGTTCGCCCAGATGATCCATTTGACCGCCGGTGTAACAGGGCCGGGGCCGAAGGAGTACGTCAGCGAGCTGGGGCGGGAGTAACGAGTCATCGTTCCGGAGGAAAGAAACTATCGTACCACAGCGGCTGTCACCGTCTCGTCTCCGCCACGATCGTCTCGGCCGGTTGAGGTCCCGTCGGCAAGTGCGCCCGCGCCGGCAGCGGCAGCGCGCACGCGGCCGCGAGCAATGGTATGACCGATACGCCGACGAGGGTGTGCTCAATACCGATCCGGTCGGCGATCATGCCCACAATCGGTCCGCTCATGCCTCCCGTCCCCCACGCGAACCCCATCATCAGCGACGACACCGTTGCCGCGCTGACCGGTGCGAGCGACTGGCCGAACGTCACGTTGACCGGTAGCGTCGACTGCAGGAACAAGCCGCCGATGGCAAGCACGACCACAAACAGCCAGCCACTCAGGAACGGGGCAACGAAAAGAAACGGGCACGCCAGCACGAGCGACAGCGCGATGACTTTGCGCGCACCGAAGCGATCCGCAGCCGGGCCGCCGAAAAACCCGCCCACGCCTGTGGCAAAAAGATACACCGCGACCGATGCGCCCGCTTGGCCGATGCTCTGGCCGCGCCGCGTCAGCATGACCGGAACGAACGTCGCGAAGGTCAGCGACGCCACCGTACGGAGCACGACGATCGTATACAGGAGCAGCAGCGGCTTCGCGTACGGGCGCAACGCCGTGAAGCCACCCTGTGCGGACGGATGCACAGGAATCGGCGGCACGCGCCTCAGGAAAAACGCGACGACCGCAAGCCCGGGAATGGCCAGGAGGGGCGTCCACTCGATGCCGAATCGCTGCGCGAACGGCGCAAAAAACAACGGCCCGAGTGAAAAACCAAGCGTGCCGCCGGTGATGTAGACCGACATCGCGAAGCCGCGACGGTCGCCGCCGAGCCGATGGGCGAGCGCCGCTGCTGGCGGATGAAACGCCGCCGCCCCAAGACCGCCGACGACCAGGATCGCGGCAAGCGCCAGCCGCGTCGTTGCGAGACCGACAAGGCTGAGCACACTGACCGCGACGACCGGCCCGATCGTGATGAGCGTGCGCGGCCGCCAGCGATCCGCCAGGTGACCGAAGCCCACCTGCGCGACCGATGCCGCCAGCTGGAAGAGCATCGTCAGAGTGCCGGCCGCGGCCAGCGTGAGGCCGAGCCGCGGGATGAGCAGCGGCAGCATCGGAGCGTAGATATTGCCGTAGCCGTCGACCATCACGTGGGCCGCGGCCATCAGCAGAATCGTCGGATGAAGCCGAAGACGCGAGATCATTGCGGCAGACACGCACCGGCCGGCCCGTCGAACCGAATGCTCATCCTGCGGGTCGAAGGCGCCGCATGACGACGGCAAAGGCTTCGTCGAATTCCGCGATCCGCAAAACGCGCGCCGATCCGACAAGGACCGCAAGACCGACACCGACCGCCGCCGCGAGTTCAATGGCGCGCCACATCGACCCGGCCGGCGGCAGGTGCGATCCGAGCCAGCCGGCGGACAGATTCGCCGCCGCCCCCATCGCAATCGAGGCACAGGCAATCTTCGCGAATGCCACGGTGACCCGCCGGCCTTCGAGGCCGCCCAGCCGGTTGCGAAGCAGCCACAAGAGCGTCCCCGCGTTGAACATGGCCGCCAACGCTGTTCCAAGCGCCAGCCCTCGATATCCCATGACGCGCACGAGCATTAGATTGATGGCGAGGTTGACCAGAACGGAGACGACGCTGACGGTGACCGGCGTCCGGCTGTCGCGCAGCGAGTAAAAACTCGGGGACGCGATCTTGACCGCCGAATATCCGAGCAGGCCCGGCGCGTAGAAAATCAGCGCCATGGCTGTCGCGGCCGTGTCGCGCGGCGTGAACTTTCCACGCTCGAGCAGCAGCGCCACGATCGGATGGGCGAGCGCGATGAGGCCGATGGTGGCCGGGACGTTGAGCATCAGCATCATCCGCAGCGCACCGGAGATCGTCCGGCGCATACCAGCCGCGTCCCCTGCGCCCGCACGGCGCGCGATCTCGGGTAACGCGGCCGTTGCGATCGACACGCCAAAGAGGCCGATCGGCAGGTACATCAGGCGGAACGCATAGTTCAACCAGGAGACGGCGCCCTGCTCCTGGCTGGTCGCCAGGTATGTGTTCACAAACAGGTTGATTTGTACGGCCGCGAGTCCGAGCGTGCCTGGTCCCATCAAACGCAACACCTCGCGCAGGTCCGGATCCTTGAAATCGAGGACCAGGCGGTAGCGGAAGCCCTCGTTCCTCAGCACGGGCCACTGCAGCGCCACCTGTCCGAGACCTCCGAGCAGCGTGCCTATTGCGATGGCGGCGATCGGTGGAAGACCCACGTGCGGCATCACCGGCACGAGCACAAACGCGCACAGGATCGTTGCCACGTTGAACATCGCGGGTGAAAGCGCCGGGATGAAAAACCGCCGCAGCGAATTCAACATGCCCATCATCGCGACGGCGGCCGCCACAGTCGTCAGGAATGGCAGCATGATGCGCGTCAACTGCGTCGTCAGCTCGAGCTTGCCAGGCACATTCGCAAATCCTGGCGCGATGGCGTGGGTAATCGGGTAGGCAAAGACGATCCCGAGAATGACGAGGGTTCCAGTGACGACCAGGAGCGCGTTGATCACAAGGTTGCCGAGGCGCCACGCCGCGTCGAGTCCCTTGGTGGTCAGGGTGCGGGTGAATGTCGGGACGAATGCGGCCGTCATCGCCCCTTCGGCGAACAGATCGCGCAGGAGATTGGGAACCCGAAACGCCACATTGAACGCGTCCATTTCGACGCCGCTTCCGGCGCCGAAGAAGGCCGCCAGGACCATCTCTCTGGCGACGCCGAGCACCCGGCTGGCCATGGTCGCGACGCCGATGAGGCCTGCGGAGCGCGCGAGCTTTACACTCATTGCGCGAGATGGAGGGTGACGAGCAGTGTGACGGGGACCCGAGTGACCGGCATTAAAAAACGAGCGTACCACACGCCTGCTTCTTAACATCGATTACAAGGCGTCCGGATTCGAGAAACGTGGACACTGCGATGTACAAAAAAAAGCCCCTGCGTTGCCGCAGGGGCCAATGGAGGATGGATGAGAGGCTTGTGCGTGCCTTTCACAGTATTAGACGGAGCACTCCCTGGAAAGGTTTGCCACTTTTTCAGGCGCCAAGTTTCCGCCGGACCGTCTCGTTGATGATCCGGCCGTCCGCTCCGCGTCCGGCAAGCTTCGGCATCACGGCCTTCATCACCCGTCCCAGGTCCTTTGCCGACGAAGCGCCAGTTTCCTGGATCGCTTCGTCCACGGCGCGCTCGATGTCGGCCGGATCCACGGGCGGTGGGAGATACGCCTCGAGGGTGGCGATTTCAGCTGTTTCCTTGGCGGCGAGCTCTTCGCGACCACCCTTGAGGAACTGGTCGACCGAGTCCCGGCGCTGCTTGATCAGCGACACCACCACCTGCTGCGCCTCCGCGTCGTCCAGTTCGCGTCCCTTTTCGACCTCGCGATTCATCAGGGCCGCCTTCACCATCCGCAGCGGCGCGAGCCGTGCCTGATCCCTCGCCTTCATGGCGGTCGTCATGTCCTGGGAAATCTTCTTCATCAATGACATCAGACAACTCCTCGTCGAGTAAGCCAGCCGCTAACCGTTAGCCGCGAGCCGCGGCCACCTCGGCATAAATCTCCCAATACTGCGCCGCGACGGCGGCGGGACGGAACTCGCGCTCGATGACTTCGCGTGTGCCAGACAGCGTCCGCCGCTTGTGCTGAAGGAACTGCGCGATCGATTTCCCAAGCGCGATGGGCTGCTCGCCCGGAACGATCGACACGTCGGGACCGAAGACGCCGTTCAGCTCAAGTCCTCCGGGATTATCACTCGACAACACGGGGGTGCCGCACGCGAGCGCCTCGACCGCCACGGTCGGCAGCGCCTCGAGTAGCGAAGGCAGGACGAATAGATCCGCCGCGGCACAGTAACGCGCAATCGCGACGTTGTCGACAAGCCCCGTGAAATCCACATGCCGCTCCACGCCGGCCGCGCGCGCGACCCCTTTCAGTTCGTCCAGCAACGAGCCCGCGCCGCAGATGACCAGCCGTGTGTCCGGGTGAATGTGGACGACGTCGGTCATGGCTTCGAGAAGCACACGTTGGCCGGCCAGAGGGTGCAGGCGCTTGACGTTGAGCAGCAGGTGGCGATTGTTGATGCCAAGCGCGGCGCGCTCCGAGGCCTGCGCTTCTTCATCGTGCCACGAAAACCCTTCGCCGACCGGAGGATACACGACCCGCGCGTTGCGACGTCCCAGGCCAAGTTCGTGCGCCCGGCTCATCAGCCGATCGCTGTAGAACGTGACGTAGGAGGCGCCATGATACGCGCGCGTGAAGAGGTCGGGCCGGCCGCGCCTGGGCCGGTAGTGCCAGATTTCGGTGCCGTACAGCGTGAGCACCGACGGCTTGCCTGCTCGCCGCGCGAGCAGGACCGCCATCTCCGACAGGAGCCCGTTGCTGTGCACGTGAACGAGATCTGCGCGTGATATCCGCGGAGCGAGCTCGCGCTGCACGCCCATCGCAGCGAACACGGAGCCCAGGCGGAGCGTGCGATCGAAGAATCCCCCGCTTCGCCGGGGAATCCACGTCACGGGACCGGAGAGCTCATTTCGGCCGCCCGCGCGGGCTGGATGCGCGACGTACTCGACGTCATCACCGTTGGCGCGCGCCCAGTTTCCGAGCTGCCACGGCAGCAGAGCATTTGCCGCCTGCTCGGGTGGCAGATGCGGGGTGACATGAAGGATGCGCATCAGCCCGCGTACTGCTGTTGGAATTCCGCAAACGTCGCCGGCACCGCGCCAAGCTCACGCGTCGCGAAGCCAAGAAACCGGTCGAGACGTTCGCAGAAGGCGTCGAGCTCGCCTTGCGTCCGGTTGTACGGGCTCCCGCCGACGATCGCCTCACTCGAGTGGAACAGCATGTTGAGCACAGGCTCCCCGGCGCCGGCGAGATCCCGCGCGAGCGCGATCATGTCGTCGAGCGATGAGTACGACGGACGCAGCCACCGCAGCCTGAGCAGACGCAGCGCCCGTAGCACACGCCTCGTCGTATACGGACGCGGCGCGCGCGCGTAGGCGTACTGCAGAATCTTTGGCAGCCGACGATTCAGCGCGGCGGACACCGGGACCTCGAGCACGCCGCTTGTTCCAGGGATAGTGGCGCTGTCGTACGCGAGGAAGTACGGCGTCAGCGGCGCTTCGACGAATTCCGGGCCGCCTTTGTGCGACTCGCAGAACAGCGGTGCGACGCTCGACTCCACGAGATATCCGAGTCGCTCGAGGCCGGCAACATGATCCGCCGAAAAGCCGAACCGGCCGGATCGGTACGAGACCGGACGCCGGCCAACGGCGCCGGAGATGGCGTCGGTCAGCGTCGCCAGTTGCGCCTCGAACTGGACGCGCGGAAGCATGGATGCGTATGGATGACGGCGGACGTCCTCATCGGTGCACGGCGGTGTTTCCCACGCGTGGTGGTGCGCGCCGATTTCGCAGTCGCCTCCGTCAATCAATCCGCGCAGCACCTCCGCGGAACGAGCGTCCCTGGCCACCGGATAAGTGATGACATAGGTCGGCCGGACGCCGTGTTTCGCACAGAGCGCGTGAAGCCGCGGCAGGGCGTAAATGTTGCTGAATTGCTGGTGCGCGCGCGCGTCGGCATCCCATTGGTTGTCGCCTTCGGTATCGATGCCGACCAGGAGATTCATCGATCGTACAGCCCCGGCTTCATCGATCCTGGTCCGAGTCCCCGAGCGTGATGTGCCAGGTATCCGTGTTCTCGTAGAAGGACGGGTCCACGTCGATGCCGTTGATTTTCACGACGAACTCCATCGTCGACTTCACCTGGAAGTAGCCGGAGCGGCGCAGCGCGCGTCTGAAGCCGGCGTGCATGGCAAACACGCGAATCTTGTCGGAGTCCGCCTGCCGTGCCTCGCGATCGATCCAGTGCAGCAGCGTGCGAAGCGCTCCTTCGTCATCGGGATCGGCCAGAAAATCGACGATCAATGTCACGCGCCCGCGGGGCTCGTGCAGATGCCGGTACACGGCGTACCCGATATTCCGGTTGTCGCGGCGCAGCACCGCGATCGAATAGCGGACGTGCGGCGCGGAGACGTACTTCCAGTTCAGGTAGGCGGCATCGCGCCGGACGGCCAGGTCGAACTTCGGTGCGAGATCGTCCCAGAGCGTGGTGATGCTGTCATCGAACCGCTGGATCAGGCGGACTTCGGCCCGGAGCGGACGTGTCCGTGCGACGATCAACACGATGGGCAAGGTCAGCGCGGAGACGAGCCGGTTGATCGGGACCGGCCAGTTGGGCCGGCGAAATGCGCGCCGGGTGAGCGGCTTCACCAGGCACGGCACGGGGCCGACATCCGGCCAGTTCAGCTTCTGGAACAGGCGGTACGACGAATCGGACAGGCCGAGGCCAAGCGACGCACCGACGTGCCGGTCCCACGTGCGGAAGAGCACTTCGCCGAGGCCCTGGCGCTGCCGTTCGGGTGCGACCATGACGTCCATGCCCCACGAGCCCCGGACCTCGGCTCCCTTCAGCGATAGCTTGACCGGCATCGTGGCGTACTGCCCGACGAGGGCAGGGCCCTCCCGAGCAATCCAGATCTCGGGCTCGTGGCCGGGATTGTTGGGATTACGCCGGTACTGCCAGTCCCAGCGGTGTCGGCTTGCTTCCGCGGCATCGTTGCCGAACACCCGACGGTACAGCGCCTCCACGGCGCGCCTGTCGTCCGGCTTGTACCGATTGATGTCGGCCACGCGCTAGGCTCCCGCGAGAACGTATTCCATGTTGCTGATGAGCGTGTCCTGCAGCAGCACGCTGTCGCGCACCCACCGCGCAACCGGGGCCGGCAAGCGACGGACGGTGCCGGTGACGTGCAATTCCTCGCGGACAATCCGGAGGCCGGCATTCGAGATCTGCCCGCGGAGCCTGGCGACGCGGACCTTTTCGAGCAGGTCGTCTTCCTTGATTTCTCCGCGCTGCGCGGCCTTGATGAACGAATTCTCGTTGGCCGGCTCCCTGAGCGTCCACGCCGCGTGCCGCGCCAGTACCCGGAACGCCGCGAACGCGACGCGCCGTCCGACGATCAGGTGCAACGGCACCGGTACTTTCAAGCGCGGCAGGTGCGCCCCGGCAAACGACAAGTACGGAGACGTGGACAGGTACACGCGCCCCCCGGGGGCGAGCACGCGGGCGCACTCGCGAAGGTACAGGGGCGCGTCGGCGACGTGTTCGATTACCGCGTGCGACAGCACGAGGTCGAACGAGCCGGCAGGAAAGGGGAGGGCCATGCCGTCAGCCAGCGCGAAATGGAGATTCCGCAGGCCGCGCTCGCGTCCCAGCCGTACGCCGGCATCTTGGAACCGCTCGGCGGGATCGATGCCGACGACCGCGACGGCTTCTTCCGCCAGCGACAGCGGCATGCCGCCCCCGCCACAACCGGCATCGAGCACGCGCCCGCGCACAGCGACTCCGGCCCGCTCGAGAAACGCGATCACCTTCGCGCTCCGGTAGTACTCGAAGAGGGCGTAGTCGTATTCGGAGCGGAATCGAACGTCCGCGTGCGCCTTGATGGCGCCTTCGTCAATGTTTCGCACGCCCGCTCTGTGGCGATTGGGGCCGCGCGCCGCCGAACTTATCGATGAGTGCCGCGCGATCGTGGCCCGTGCCGGTTTCGGCCACATCGAACGTCATGATGATTCTCTGGTCCGGATACGCGTCGAGCACGTCCTGAATGACCGGGTTGTGCGCCTGCGACTCGTATCCGAGGCTCGGCGCAACGTAGGTCAGAATATATCGCACATCATCACGCGTCTTCCTGTCCTCGTAATTGCCGAACCCGCGGCCCACGAAGATCGGCCTGATCCGGTTTTCGAGGGCGAGCCCGTTTGCCAGCTTGCCCTGCACCAAAGTACCCGGCGGCAGCCACCGCCCCAGCTCGACTGAAGCTTCGTAATTCTTGTACGACCGCCCGACGGCCCATTGGCCGTATTGCACGACCTGACCCCCGGACACAAGCAGGGCCAGCGCGACGCTCCTCGAGGGTTTCCATCCGCCTCGCGCGAGCGCACGCGGCAGGCGTGGCCACGTGCCATACAGCAGGGCCGTCAGCACGGCCGCAAGGAAAGCCGCAAGGCGGACGTTTGGGCTCACCTCGCGCAAAAAAGCCAGGCGAACAATGGCGCCGAATACGACATAGGCCGCGTAGAGCACAATCGGCAACGCGATCAGGGCATGTTTCCGAGGGATGTGCTGGACGCTTTCGGGAATGATGCGGGCTCGTCCCAGCGCGATCGCCGTAAGTGCCACGAAGGCCGGGATGAAGAAAATGAAACGGCGCTCGTTGCCGACGTCGTGAAGGATCAGCTCGGCCGAGCCAAGCCCCACCCAGAGCAGCAACAGCCGCTCGCCCGGGGACAGCTCGCGCCAGCGCGCCAGCATGCCGAGTGCTGCGGTCAAGCCGAGCGTCAGGACGAACCACATTCGCGTAAACAGATCGTGCAGGACAGGGAACCAGGTGACGCGGTCGATCAGGGACTTGACGTCGTAACTCGGCTTGCGCGTCACCGACATCTGCCAGTTATAGAACGTGTAATCGGTCCAATTGGGCAGCACGAACGCCGCCAGCGCTACGGACCCGCCGGCCAGCAGACCGCCCAGGGTCCATCGTGCACCGCGCGTGCCCTTTGTCGGTCGTCCTATCATGCCGGTCGCCGCGACGAGCGTGACAGCCGCGTCGAGCGCGAGGGCGGCGACGAAGAACGCAGCGGCCGCCTTCGTGAAAAAGGCCAGCCACGCACATGCGCTTGCCGCCGCACCCCAGCGCGGGTCCTCGTCCACCCTCGTGTAGCAGTACCACGCCGCCACGATGAAGGCGGCCATGGGACCCTCCATCAGCGCCGCACGGTTCCACATCACGTACACGTAGTTGGTTCCAAGAAGGGCCGCCGCGATCACGCCCGCACGTCGGCCAGCGAGCCGCGCGACGCCGAGCGCGAGCAGCCAGACCGAGGCAAGTCCGAAGAGTTCCGGAACAAGCCGCGCCTGCCGAAGGCCCACGCCGAACATCTTGAACGACACGTACTCGAGCCCGGTGAAGACCGGTGCGATGTACATCGGATTCCACTTGTCCTGGGACCAGGCGCCGAAGAGCGCCTTGTTGCGCGCGTTGTGCACCCACGCGCCTTCGTCGTGCCAGACGACGCCGACGGGTGGGTTCCATGGGGGGTCGGCTGCTGGGAACAGCCCGCGGAGAAGCGCCGCGACGGCGAGCGCGAAGAGGAGCGTCACTGCGAAGGCGCGCGGCGACATGTCGTCGCCCCGAGCCGTCATTGCGCCGGCACCCGCTTTATCCACACGTCGAAGCCTTCCGGCCCGGGAACACGCTCGTACCCGTCGCGCAGCCACCCCGCCAGCGGAGGCGACGTCATGAAAAAATGCGCCGAGTCGTCCACGTCCGGGTACCAATCACGCTGCTGCAACGCGACAATCGCCGGACTCGTGCGGCGCAAGTCATCGAGCAGCCCGCTGACGCCGTAGCCTGGCTTGCCGTCGTTGAATCCCACGATGACAGGACGGCTCCAGAAGAACCGCGAGGCGCTCCGGCGGCCGGCTCCGACGTACGCGCCGGATGAAAAGCCGAATACGTACACGGGGTCCGCCGGTTCGCTGTGTGCCCGCATGAATGCGGCCAGCTCGTCGATCGCCAACGCCGAGTACTTCCGCGTCGCGCGATCGCCATATCGCGCGAGATGCTCGGTCCGCGTCATCTGCCCGAGGACGTACTTCGCATCGTGCCACGTGTTGTCCACGAGCTTCGAGAAATCATTCACCCGCCAGACCGCGATGAGCATCAGTAGCGCAATGATGGTATTGACGGTGCGGGAACGCGTGAGCAGAACGATGCCGGCCCACGCCGCCGCGAGCGCGAGCGCGGGCGCCGCCTGCACGAAGTACTGAGGCAGATCGCGGCTCCCGTTAATGGCGATCGTGAGGCACGCGGCCGCGACCCAGCCAACCGCGACAAGTCGATCGGGTCGCCACCGGGCCGCCAGAAGAAGTACCGCGCATCCCGCGCCTCCGACGAGCCACAAAGCGTCCACGCGCGCATGCCGGATCGGGAAGGTCAGCAGATATGCGAGTGCATGAAAGGGTCCTTGGTACGTTTCTCCCGAGTAGCGCACGTTATAAACGATGGTGGCGTCGTAGAGATCCGTCAGCGTGTGGCCGGCGCCGAACCACAATGCGAAGGCAAGGACCGGCAGGGCGAACCCGGCGGCGAGCGTCCCGGCGGCTTCAAGCGTCAGGCGCCTCCAGAGGAACAGCGCGAACACTCCCGCGAGCGCGTACGCTGCCGCGTTGTATTTGAACGTGAAAGCAAGCCCGAAAAGCGCCCCTGCCGCCAGCAGGTTTCGTCGGGTCTGTTCGTCGCGGCTTCGAGCGAGCCTGAGAAAAGCGGCGGTGACGGCCCCGGCCATGAACGTCTCGCACTGGGCGCGGACGCTGACCCCCCCGAGCCGGTTGAACGCCGGATTCGACAGAAAGAGAAAGACGATTGCCGCCCACGGCCCGACGCCTTCCCCCGCGACCGCGCCCCCGAGGCGCCAGAGCAGCACGCCCACAATCGCGGCGATGAGCAGATCTGTCGCCGGCACCGCGGCGTCGCGCGGTACGATCGCCCGCATCAGCGCGTACGTGAGATGGATGGCGGGTGGCTTTTGATCCCACGCGTCTCGATACGGCAGCCCGCCTGCCAGAATCCGTTCGCCCGCGTACGCATACAGTCCCTGGTCCGCGCCCATGGGCTGCACGAGCGACGGGAGACGCACGGCGAGCAGGACGCACGCGAGCGCCAGCAAAAGGCGGTTTGTCATGTCGGCGCGCCGGGTGCTTGAATTATAGTGCTTGCGAGTTCCATCCTTGACCGTTGCGCCGGAGCCGCCTGCCACACTCGCCATCGTCGTCCCGACGTACAACGAACGCGATCGCCTCGCCGATCTCGTCAAGGCAATCTTTGCCGCCTTTGCCGCCGAGGGCGTCGACGGGGAGCTCGTCATCGTCGATGACAATTCTCCGGACGGAACCGGCGCGCTTGCCGACGAGCTGGCCGCACGGCACCGGATTACGGTGGTGCACCGTGCGGGCAAACTCGGACTCGGCACGGCCGTCATCGAAGGCTTTGCCGCCGCGAACGCGCCGATTGTCGGCGTCATCGACGCGGACCTGAGCCATCCGCCCGCGCTTCTGCCGCGCATGCTGGCCGTCATGCAGTCGGCGTCGGCGGATTTTGTCGTCGGTAGCCGCTACATTCCCGGCGGCGGCACACGGGACTGGGGGCTCGGCCGCTTGCTCATGTCGCGGTTTGCCTGCGTGATGGCGCGTGGAGTGACGCCGATCCGGGACGCAACCTCCGGCTTTTTCCTGGTCCGGCGCGATCTCGCGCGCGACGTCCGAATCGCTTCGGGCGGCTTCAAAATATGCCTGGAGCTGCTGGTCAGAGGACGCCCGTCGTCGGTTGTCGAAGTGCCATACGTTTTCGCCGGACGGACAGCCGGCGAAAGCAAGATGAACCTGAAGGAAGCGCTGGGGTACCTGGAACAGCTCAGGCAGCTCCGGCGCTTCGTCGCGACCCATCCGACGCTGTCGCAGACATACAGGCGTCTCACGCAGGACGAGGTCGCGTCCCAGCCTCTGCTGAAGAATGGACCGCGTCGACGCGCCTGACAGAGGGTTCTAGCCCTCGACCGCGGCCGAATGCGAGGTCGCAGCCGCGGGGGATGTGTCCACGACGCGCGCACCGAACAGCGTGCGCGTCAGCACCTGCCATACGATGTTCTGCTTGGAGACCGCGATGCGTGCCACATCCGCGACGTGGCGCGCGATGTAGCCAGGACGCAGAAAGAATCGGCGCTTCGCCCGGTTGATGGCGTCCATCACGAGATGCTCGTCGAGGCCATTCCCTCGCAGCAGGTAGTACGAATACTCCATCTTCGCCCAGTCGTTGCCCGCGCCGGCTGGCAGGAGCGATTCGCGGACGCATTTTTCGTACAGCGCCGTGCCGGGGTACGGTACCGCAGGGTAGAAATTTGCAAAGTCCGGGTCGAGAGCGATGGCGTACTCGATCGTGTGGTCCATCGTTGCCGGGGTCTCACCCGGATAACCGAAGATGAAGAAGGCGAACGAGCGGATGCCGGCCTGGCGCATGTTCTGGAACGCCGCCTGGATCTTCTGCCGCTCCAGCCGCTTGACCATGTCCTTGCGGACTTCGTCAGACTCCGATTCGATGCCAAGGGCAAGCATCCAGCAGCCGGAGCGCTTCAATCTGTGGACGAACGCCGGGTCCGTCAGATTGTCGGCCCGTGCGTTGCCGAACCACTGGATCGGCAGGTTCCGCGCGATGAGCTCGTCGCAGAACGCGGTGAACGACTTGACGTTGAGCGTGACGGTGTCGCCCCACAGATAAAAGAAGTCGACCCCCAGCTCGCGGTGCGTCCGCTCGATCTCATCGACGAGCACCCTCGCGCTTCGCTCCCGGAACTTGTGCCCCTGATGGATCGGCGCGACGCAGAAATCGCAGGTGTAGGGACAGCCGCGGCTCGTTTCGACGATCACGTAACGCTTGTTCACGAGTGGAAGCGCATACCGGTCGAGGGCGAGGAGATCCCAGGCCGGATACGGCATCGTCGCAAACGCTGTGAAGCTGCCGTGCGCGCGATGGGGAATGACGGGACCGCCGGCCCCGTTGCGCCACGTCAGGCCCGCGACGTCTCCGAGACGGGCGGCCGACTCGAGCTGTGCCAATTGCAGCATGGCGTCTTCGGGCTCGCCGACGAACATGCCGTCAACCTGCGGAGCGCGTTCCATCGACTGCGCGGGCGCGGTCGAGGCATGCGGTCCGAAGCAGAAGATCGGCGCGCCATAACGCTGCTTCAGGCGCGCCATCGCAGCCACGTCCGCATCGAGTGTCGGAGTGGTCGTGGGAAACAGGATCAGCGTAGGCACGAACCGCTCGCGGTCCAGGCGTCCGATGACGTCATCGATCGTGAGCCGCTCGGCCGTCGCGTCCACCAGGCGCACGTCGCAGCCCGCCTGGCGCAGCAGCGACGCCGTCAGCGCCAGCGTGTAGGGAGGCTTGGTCGTGCCGAGCACGTCCTCGCGTTCCTGGCACCGGCCCTGACGCGTGAACGCGACGCCGTTGATGAGCGGCGGATTCAGGAGCAGCGTGCGGTGGCCGAGCATCGAAATCTGGCTCACCGGACCACGGTCAGCGGAATGGCGCGTCTGGCCGGGCGCGGCACGCCCACCCCGAAAGGCTCGGCGAGCGGAATGGGAGACAGTTCAACTTTGCAGCAACGGCGGCAGACCGGGAATATCCCGTTCTCCAGCAGACGACGGCGCAGCTCGACGTAACGATCGCCGTTCCAGATCTCCTCGAGCGAGGATTCTGCCAGGTCTCCGACTTCAACCCTGATGAACGGGCAGAAGTACACCTTGCCCGAAAACGATACGCGCGCATGAAGGAACGGATACAGGCAGCGGCCTTCGAGCCTGGCGCCCGGCGTGTAGTAGTTGTCGATCAGCTGCGGGTGTACCTTCGGACGAAAATCAAAGAGGACGTTCTTGCTCCGGCACTTTTCCTCGAGAGCCGCGACCTTCTCGCGCACGACCTCGATATCGAGTCCGGGGTCCGGCGTGATGAAGGTGGCAATCACGGAGGCGTCCCCGGCTCCGATGAGGCGCACCGTCTCGGCGACCTCTTCGGGGGTGCTGAACATCAGATGATTCATGCCGATCGCATCCACGCCCAGCTCCTCCGCGACGTCGACCATCTGATCGAGTGCCTCGAGGCTTTCGTGCGTGACCGTGGTGTTGATGCTGACGCGCAGGGGCGCGTGCTTGCGGCGCGCCGCTTCCTGCAGCCGCTTGAGTCCTGCACAGGTCCGCTCGAAGGTGCCCTTCAGGCCGCGCGCCTTGTCGTGCATGTCGCCGGGGCCGTCGATCGATACGCTGATGTGCTTGAGAAATCCGGCAGCCGCGAGATCCGCCAGCGCTTCCGCCCGCTCGTCGCTGATGATTGTGCCGTTGGTGGTCAGGTAGCCGCAGGCATACCCCTTGTCGCGAAAGAGATCAAGGACGGACATGATGTCCTTCCGCATGAAGATCTCTCCGCCGGTCAGGCTCACCTGGAAACCGGGATTGTCCGGAAACGCTTTGCGCAGCGCGTCGAGCGTCATTTCCGCGCGCCACTGGCCTTCGATGTTCAGCAGGGCGCCAACGTAGCAGAACTCGCAGTGCAGGTTGCACCGCATGGTGGCCTCGTACACAGCTCCCATGGGCAGTCGATCCGCCCGCCCCGTCTTCTCGTCGACGAAATGGCGGATGCGCCGCTCGTAGCGCCTGCGGCGATATCGTGCCCAGGCGTGGCGCGCCAGGGGCAGCGCACGCGCGCGTATCGCGATCGACTCACGCAGCCTCGCGACGGACGTCCGCAACGGGCCACCCGCGTGGTGCCGTGTCGCGTCCTCTGTGATGTCGGAAGCCATGCTCATCGAATTGCCAGATCTCCGGGCCGGACCGCCGGGCGAAATCGCCCGCCGAGCGTGTCACTCATGAAAAGGAAGGACCACCTATTCTATCGTCTGGAGGGCCGGAACGCTACGCTTCTATGATGCTGGAGTGATGGGCGGGAATGGACCGATTAGCTGAGCTTGCGCTCATTCCTTCCGTCCTTCGCATCCCGCTGAAAGGAATTGTCCGGCACGTCGACCGCGACGATTTCCCCGGCAAGCTCTGTCGTTTCGGCCGGCGCCGTTCGCTCGCGCGATGCCCCGCGGGTCCGCAACGCATTCAACACCCGCAGCTCGTCGGCGTTGAAAAACCCTGTCAGCCACAACAGCACACTCATCACCACGATCACGGTGGCGCCCCTGACGAGCACGCCGGCCATTGCGGGCATTACGGGCAGCAGGCGCGCAGCGGTGTAACCGATGAGCGCCGCAGCGATCGCCCGCGAGACCCGGCCGTACTCGTAGGGTACGGGATAAAAACGCTGCGAGAAGCCGTAGGCGATCGAGGCCTGCAGGGCATAGGCGGTTCCGTTTGCCCAGGCGGCGCCGATGATGCCGAAGCGGGGAATCAGCACGAAGTTCAACCCGATGTTGACTGCGGCCCCAATCGCTGTCGTTAGAGGATAGTACTGAGTGCGTGCCGTGATGTTGAGGCCGATCGACGTCAACAGGTACACGCCGTAAAAGAACACGCCGATTGCCGTCCAGCTCACGACACCGGCCGCCGCGACGTACTGGCCCCGGGTGACAGCATCCAGCAAGTCGACTGCGACCGCCGAAAGTCCGGCGGTCATGAGCGCCAGGATGGCAATTCCGTACGTCGCGACGGTGCTGAACACCCGAGGCGCGTCAGGCTCACGGGCCGTGGCGTAATAGAACGGCGCCCACGCATACTCGAATGCGCCGAGCACGATCTTCTCGATTAACCCGAAGCTGACCCCCATCGAGTAGACGCCGATCTCCTGAATCGACAGGTATCGAGTCATCACGAACCGGTCGCCGACCGCCATCAGCTGGAGCGCGAAGCCATGCGGAACCCGGGGCAGCCCGAACGCGAGCGACTTCCGCAGCACCGCCTTCGAGAAAGTCGGCCGCAGCAGAGGCGCGAACGAGCCAACCATCACGGTGAGAATGACGGCCGTAACGACCACGTCGGCGATGACGACCCCCATGATGCCCAGGCCCGCGCCCATCACGAGGACTACGCGGAGGACGAGCGTCGAGGCGGATCGGGCAATTGTCAGCACGCTGAATTCACGCGCGCGCTTCTGCATCCGCAGCACGTGAAACGGAATGAACGTGAACCCGATGGCGAACGTGTTCAGCAGCACGAGCTGCAGGGCCAGCGTGTATCCCGGCGACTGAAGCAGCCGCTCCGAGAGGAAGGGGGAAGCGATGAGCGCCAGGATCAGGAGGACGCCGTTGGTGCCCAGCAGGAAGAAGAACAGCGTGCTCGCGAGGCGCTGGCGCGCGTGCTCGTCCTCGCAATCGTACCAGAAACGCATGAAAGCGCCGTCCACGCCCCAACGGAAGAACAGCTTGACCGTCGCTTCGACGCTGGCGAGAAGCGCGAGCACGCCGTAGTCCGACTGGGTCAGGTACCTGACGTAGAACGGAAGAAGCAGGAAGTTCAGGGCCTGGATGGCGACATCGCCGGCCCCGTAGATCGCCAGGTGCTTCGAGAGCTCGCGGATCTTCTGAAGCAACGTTTCAGTGTTTCCGAAACGTGAGGAGGTTCAGGAAGCACCAGCCAGGAATCGGGAGCAGGCGCGTCAGCCAGCGATGAACGCGCTGGAGCGATCGCGGGTGCCGTCGAATCCACCGCGTGAGGACCGGGACGGTTGGAAAAATCCCCCGGCGCGCCGTGAGCACGAAACCGGCCCGGTGCCCAAGCTCGATGAACTCCACCGCCGGGCGATCCCCTGGGTGCTTGTATTCCGACGCCGTCCGGATCAGCCGGCCAAGGAAGAAAAAGTGGACGCGCGACTGCAGGTGCGCGAGGTTTGGAATCGAGACGAGCAATTCTCCACCGCTCTTCAGGACCCGAAACAGCTCAGCGAGCGCGCGCGGTTGTTCTTCGAATGCCAGGTGCTCGAGTACGTCGAGACACAAGGCCCGATCGAACGTTCCGTCCGCGAACGGAAGCGCGGTGAGCGATCCCGTGCGCACACGCTCCGAGCCATAGTTGGGATCGATGCCTTCGATGGCGAGGCGCCCGGCGTACTCGTCGACGAGCACCCCTTCCCCACAACCGGCATCGAGCACGCGAGTGCCCGCCGCGGCGTTGTCGAGCCAGCGGCGCACGGCTTCGAGCTTTGCCATGTAAGTGGGGTAGTACTCCCAGTCCGGGTCGGGCGTCCGGTGGTAATCGCCCCGCGCGGCGTATTCGCCGCGACGCACGACCGGTGGACTGGCGCTCATGATTGCGCTGATTCTAACGCGGCGGCGCAGGGAGGCGCTATGGGATGGCACGGGCGTGTCGTGCAGAACTCCACGCCCGACCCCGCTTTCTCGTGATGATAACTAGTGGCCGGGACCGCTGCCTGGGCCCCCCGGAGGCCCACCAGGTCCACCCGGCCGGAGCGACGGAGTCGGCAGCGGCGCACTCGGGGCGCCTGGCGGTCCGTAGGGATTCGGCTGGCCCGGGGGAGGCGTCGGCAAAATGCCTGGCCTTGGCGCCGTCATCGGCACCTGCTGCCCGGGCTGCGCCTGGAAAGGATTTGGCGCCGGGACGTTCTGCGGGCCCATGCCTGGAGGCACCGCTACCTGAGGCTGCTCCACCGGATCGTCATCGTCGGCGATCGGAACCGGCATCTGCTGGACCATGGCCGCCGGCGGACGGCCGAACTGAGTGGGTGGCGGTGTGCTTGCCATGCCCACCGGCCCTCGGCTGACCGGCAGGATCATGACCTTCTCGAACTGCGAGGCTCCCGCAAGATTGCCCCCCCGTGGTGCGGCAATATAGCCGCTCGCCGAACGCAGGACTAAATCGAGGACCTCGCGCTCGGGGCGATCGACCAGCTGAAGCGTCATGGGCGGCCCCGTCAGCTTGTCCCCGTTGACGATGGTCGTTTTTCCGACGCGAGCCCACTCGTCCAGGATCTGTCGCAAAGGCACGTCCTGAGCGATGAGGGTCGCGCGGCCGTTGGCGAGCGTCAACGTCAAATCGCCCGCTGTCGCGAGCGAAGCCGAGCCTGCGACCAGGGCCGCAAGGGCGACGCAGCGATAGAACTTCTGCATGGGAATGCCTCAATAACCAGTATACGCTCGTTAGACGGTCCCGCCAGCTCAGCGGGCGGATAAAAAGGGGATCAACCTGAGTCCTTCATGCGCCCTTGAGCGCTAGGTAAGCTTCGTGATCCAGAGCGGCGAATCCTTACGGGGCAAATCGCAAGCCCGGCAGATGTCAGGTCCGCCACTCTCGAGGTGTTCACGGCGCACGTCCCGATACGCCTCAGCGTTCCAGATTTCGGCGATGGAGTGGGTGTTCAGGTCGCCGAGTATCGTCTTGCCATCGAAGTCGGCGCAGCAAAGCGACACCCGGCCGTCCCACAGCACCGTGAACGTCAGCCAGGGCCGGTAGCACGGATAGGTGACGTCGGATTCCTTGTTGAGCGTGCCGGCCCAGTTGTGGAGATCGGTAACGTGAATCTTGTCGGCGATGGCGCGCCAGTGTTCGATGAACGCCTGTTCGTCGGCCGAGTTGTTCTGACGCACGAACGACAGGATCAACTTGGGCCTGCGCTTGCCGCTCTCGGCGCGCAGCCGTACGAGGCGCTCGATGTTCCCGATCACCTTGTCGTACTTCAGTCCGATGCGGGTCGATTCGAACACTTCCTTGCCCGAGGCGTCCACGCTGATGTTGATGGCGTCCAGGCCTGCGTCGATCATGCCGCGGGCAATCTGGTCGGTGATGAGCGATCCGTTGCTGATCATCCCGACTTCCTTGATGCCCTGCTGCTTCGCGTAGCGGACTTTCTCGACGAGCTTCCTGTCGATGAAGGCCTCGCCGTAGTTGTGCATGCGAACGTGGGTGATCCCCAGTTCCACGCATTCGTCCACAATCTTGCGGAAGAGCTCGACGCTCATGATGCCCTGCCGCCGATGCATGTCGTCGCGGGGACAGAACACGCATTTCGCGTTGCAGATATTCGTGCTTTCGATCTGCACGATTTCCGGCATCCTGGGCGCGCGATCCCGTCCTGTCGCAAGCAGGAGGCGCCGCACAGGCTTCGCCTGCGCGCGAAGCAGGTGCTCCGCGGCACGGCGCGCACGCGTCTTGATGTTCATGGACTGGGTCATCAGAACTGCTAGAGCTGGCGAAAATACTCGATGACGCGCCTCAGCGTCTCATCGAGTTCGACAGTCGGCTCGTATCCGACGAGCGCCCTGATCCGCGCGATGTCAGGTACCCGGCGCGGCATATCCTCGAAGCCGGCCTCGTACGCCTTCTCGTACGGGATCGTGACGATTTCAGAGCTGCTGCCCGTCATTTTCTTGACCTTGGCGGCGAGCTCGCCGATCGTAATCTCTCTACCGTTGCCGATGTTGAAAACCTGGCCGATGGCGCGGGGTTCGTCGATCAAGGCTACCATAGCCCGCACGACGTCCCCGACATAGGTGAAGCTCCGCGACTGTGAGCCGTCGCCGAAAACGGTGATTGGCTGCCCCGCGAGCGCCTGCCGGACGAAGTTTGGGATCACCATCCCGTATTGCCCTGTCTGTCTCGGGCCGACCGTGTTGAACAGGCGCACCACAATCACCGGCAGCTTGCGCTCTTTCCAGTACGCCAGGGCAAGGAACTCGTCGATCATCTTGCTGCACGCATAGGCCCACCGGTGCTTCGTGGTGGGCCCGAGCACGAGGTCCGCGTCCTCCCGGAAGGGTACATCGGTGCTCTTGCCGTACACTTCCGAGGTCGACGCGATCAGAACGAGTTTCTTCTTCTTGTTCGCCAGCTTGAGCACGACTTCCGTGCCGTGCACGTTGGTTTCGATCGTGTGCACGGGCTGCTCGACGATCAGCTTGACACCGACGGCCGCAGCAAGATGCACGACAATGTCGCACCGATCGATGAGCTCGGCCAGGACCGGCTCGTTCGTGACGGTGTCGATCGTGTAGTGAAAGCGCGGATTCTTCTTGAGATGGACGACGTTGTCGATCGAGCCGGTCGACAGATTGTCGAGAATGAAGACTTCGTCGCCGCGCTCGAGGAGCGTCTCGGCCAGGTGGCTTCCGACAAAGCCGGCCCCACCTGTGATCAGAACACGCATCGGTCCTTCGTCCTTCCCTTCTTTCGTCGCGTCAGCGAATCACGGCTGAGATCCGTGGCTGATCAGGGCCAGCACCGCGTCGGCCGAACGAGCGGCAGCCCCGCCGTCCGAGGCGATCCCGACGCGCGGCAGATACTCGCTCCGGGCGCGCTCCATCTGCAGGCGGAATCCTTGATCATACAGGATCCGGCGAAGCGCCGGGGCGATCTCGGTGGCGCTCGCGGCCCCCGCCATGATGCCTGCCTCGACAAATGGGGACAGGTTGTTGGGCAAACCGATCACAAGAGCGGGGACGCCGAGCACCGCGGCGTCGAGCGCCACGGTTGAGTTGACTGTCACGATGGCCTGGCTCGCCCTCAAGAGCGGCGCCAGCGGTGCGGCGGCGGGCAGGACCCGGATGTTCGCACGTCCCTCGGCAATCGGCCTGTAGGCCTCGGGCGTTTCGGCCGGATGCGTCTTGACGGCGAGCTGCACGTCCGGCATCCCGGCGACGGCCTCTGCGAGCGCGGCAAGCACGTGTCGCGACTGGCGGTACTTGGCGACGAACAGGATGAGCGCGCGCGACCGGCCGGCGCCAGCGGCATCGAGCGTGGCCGCGATGTCCTGCGGCGATAGCGCCGCGGCAGCGCGGACGAGCGCGTCGAGGCGCGGACTCCCGGTCACCGTCAGCGAAGCAGCTGGAAACTGTCCGTGTTGCTCGAGATGCGCACGCGCGTAGTCGTCAAAGACCAGCGTCTTCACCGGACGCGGAAAACCCGCGTCCGCCGGGTTCCCCGGATCCGCATGCATCTCGTCCGGTTCGTGCAGGTAGTTGAGCCACGAGCGATAAATGAAACCGTGCTGCAGTCCGGCAGTGGGGATTCCCCGGCGGCGGGCTTCGAGCATCAACGCGCGTCCCCAGCCGCCGGCCTCCGCGTATGTCAACGCGACGGCGGGCCGCAACGCATCAAGCGCGGCTCCCGCTTCATCCATGGCGCGGGCCGACCAGGGCCATTGCAGCAGCGCGATGCCCGCAAGCTCCTCTCGGATCGCTGGCCAGCAATCGTAGCCGCCGATTGCCGCGTGCTGCCGCACGTGTGTGCTGTTCCAGAGCGCGCGACGCATGGCGTGCCTGTCACCCCAGACGCGGAGCGAATCGCGCAGCGTCGCGAGTGGCGCGAGCGACTCGACCGGGATGGCTGCGTTTCTGCTGCGGTCCTGCCGAAGCACGTGCCACCATCGTCTCGCGCGGAAATTTTCGGCAGGACCTACACCGACATACGTCACCGCGTTGCCGAGGCGTCCTTCGAGTGCCTCGAGCACCGGACCGATGTACGACTCACCGCCGCCCGTGGAGGCGTCCGACCGCCAGAATGCGCGATGGACGAAGGCCGCGATTCGCGTCGACCCATCGGCCGCCGGGGCGGCCCTGGTTCGCGCTCGGGATGCCTTCGCGGCGAGCGTGAGCCCACGCGCGCGCAGGTCCATGCGCATGATCCGCATCCGGCTTCCGGCAAACCCGCCGGCGCCGCGGTAGCGGATCCCGTGGACGCGCGCCGCCTGCGGCGCCAGGCCGCGAAGCAGGCGGTGTCGGCTCTCCACGCGTATTTCCACCGGACGTTCGCACTCAATCAGGTGATCGAGCGCGGCAATGGTACGGAAGAGACCCAGGACGACCTGATGCTTGTGGAGGTAAAGCTCAGCGAACCACCACAGTGAATCGCCTCGAAGAGTGAACCGCCGCCGCAGGGGCTGGCCCTCGACGTCGAGCTGGCGGAGCCGTTTGATCCAGGTGTGTTCGGCCGCGATCGCCTGCTCTTCGGCGGCAGCGTTCAGATAGTCGCCCAGCCGCACCCGGCGCGGGCCGGTTCCACTGTCCACCATCAGCACGTCGTCGTTCATGCGGTTGAGGTCCGCGCCGGAATGCTGCCGCGCCGCCGGGATTCGTCGAGGACCGACAGCGCCGCCGTGAAAACGCTGTCGGCGGTGATGGACGCGAGGCAATCTGGTGTGTGCCCCACGCAGCGCGCGGGAGGCAGCCGAATCCGGTTGCACGGGCTACACGGAAGGTCTACGCGGACGACGCGATCGGATGGACCCCGAGGGGCGTAGCGCGCCGGATCGGAGGGACCAAAGACGGCGACAACCGGGGTGCTGACCGCAACGGCGAGATGCATCGGTCCCGTGTCACCGGTGACGAGGAGATCGAGACGCTCGATGACAGCGGCAAGCGTGAGCAGGTCCAGCCGGCCGGCAACATCGACGACATTCGCGGCTGGTAACACGTGCTTGATCGTGTCGACAAGCGGTCGATCGTCGCTGGAGCCAGTCAGCACGACCGTGGCGCCGAGCGTCTCGACCAGGCGTCGCGCAACATCTGCGAAGCGTTCAGCTGGCCACTGCTTGATCGCGCGTCCGCCGCTGACGTGCACGCCGATGAGCGGCCCGCTCGCGGCGCCGAGCAGCCGCGAGGCGTTGTCGTGCGCCTCGGATGGCACGATGAGAGTCGGCGCGTCCTGGGCCGGAGGCGTGGCGCCGAAGATCGTCGACACCAGCCGGCTCGCGTTGTCGGTCGTGTGCGCGCGAGTGTCGTAGTCGATCGCCAGATCGAGCAGCGCGCCTCCGCCGCCGCTCCGGTATCCGGCGGTCCACGCGGCGCCCGACGCCGCCAGAACCATGTTGCTGCGCACGTCCGGTTCGAAGTTGATCGCGAGGTCGTACCGGACGGCCTTCCAGTGCCGGGCTGCGCGAACGAGAGACAGGAGGCTCTGTCCCTGGCCCCCACGAGCGAGCCACGCCGCATCGAGCGACTGAATGCGCCTCACCGGGTCGATCGACCGCGCGAGGTCGGCATTCCAGCTCCCGACGACGAGGTCGATCTCGGCGTGCGGGGCGAGCGCCTGCACGTCAGCAATGGCCGGAAGCACCATCAGCAGATCCCCAATCCGCTCGAGGCGCAGCAGAAGGATCCGCCGTGGTTCGGTCGGGGCGCGGCGGCGGAAAGGGCGCACGACTGCAGCTCCCAGTCCAAGGACGCGGTCGGCGGTCGTCACGACCGCCCGCTCGCGGCGATCGTAAATATGCAGGCGGGACATTCGGGGCTCGAGCTATCTTACCGCCACGCGATCGACCATCACGCCGACGTCGCGGTCGTCGGGCGTTCCAAGCACGCTCCGCGGCCTCCATGTCGGCGTCACGAGCTTCAGCTCGACCGGATCGCCTGTCCCGGCCGCGAGGGCCGCGAGATCCGGCGGAATAGCGAACCGATAGGGCAGGAATCCGCCCCGGACCCGCGCCGTGCCGAGCCACTGGCCCTGCAGGTAGACGCGCACATCGGCTGGGACCACGGACGGCGGCCGCCCGCCGTCGCTCATCCAGATCGTCACCTCGCGGCTGGACGGCTGGAGCACCGTGATGGATACGTACGACGTGGCACCCGTCCAGCGGAACGTGTGCCCCTCCGATGTTTCCTTCGCGTGGAACCTCACGACCTGGAGGTCGTCGCGCATGCCGACGTCGAGATCGAACCAGAGCCCGTCGCGCGCCTCTGGCGCCGTGAACTCGTAGACTCCGTACTCGAATTCCTTCTGACGGACGAATCGCGGAAACGCATCGAGCGGCGTGTCGTACTCCGGCACCTGGAAACGTTCGCTCGCAAGCGGTCGAACGCCGTACCGGTGCGACAGCAGGTCGGTGCCCCCGCCGCCGATGAACAACACGCGGTGATAGCGCGTATGCGCCCAATCAAGGAACGCCGCAAGCGTCGGCTTGTCGGGTCGGACCGGTTGCAGCACGAGGACGTTGCGCGCGTAGGTGTACGCAAGCGGAAGTGCGAGGACGTGCACGTCGCTGCCGGTATCGCGCGATTCGGCAAGGACCAGGTCGTCGTCGCCGATCGTTCCGGCGAGGCGCTCCAACCTGGGGATCAGTCCCGCGTACTCGACATGATCGACGACCGGCCGGCTGGTGCGCGCGTAGTGGAGCGCAAGCAGCGCGATGAAGACCATGCGCACCAGGGTTCGCAGCACTCCAGCGGCGGTTCGCGGCGCACGAATCCCTCCGAGCGCGGCCGCCGACGCGAACAGAAGCATGCCGGGGAGAATCACCGGAAGGAACCGCCGCGTCATCCAGAAGTGATCGGGAGCGATTCGAATCTTGAAGAAGAAGAAACAGGCGAACACGACGACCGTCATGATGAGTGCGGGATCGCGCCAGAACGCCCGCCGCGCCACGAGCCAGAAGCCGATCAGTGCCGCCATGAGCCCCGGCAGTGTGAGGTACAGGTTCGTGAAGGTGCGCAGCGCGTTTGCGTCGTGCGCGGCGAGTTTTCCGCCCGGATGCCGGAGAGTCAGCGCGTAGAGCGCCAGCAGCCAGACGACAGCCACGATCGCGAGCGGCAGCCATTCAAGAACCCGAGGGGAAACCCGCAGCGCGCGAGCCGGCGCAAGCAGAATGGCCAAGCCGGCCAGCGCCACCACACCAAGCACCACATATTCCCAGGCAGGAAGATTGCTGAGGAACACGATCGGCAGGAACGCGTAGGCGCGCATGGGGCCGAGCAAATAGATTGACGCAATGGCCGCGACGATCGCGAACGTGGCGACAAACGCCACGCGCGGACGCCGGCCGTCCAGCACACCGAGTGCCAGGCCGCCCGCGGCACCCGCGATGCCCAGCACAGCGTCGAACCGCAGGAACAACAACAGGCCGAGGAGGACGCCGGCGACGGGTGCGAAGAATCGATCGCCGTCTACGTGCGCGCGCGCGTTCGCGAGCAGCGCCGCGAACAGCAGCGTTTGCATCACGACCTCGGCGTTCGGGTACCTTGCAAACCACACCTCGATCACGTGGAGCGCAAGCAGCCCGGTTGCCGCGGCCGCCGTGATGCGTCCGACAAGACGCGTCCCGGCGAAATACACCGCGAGCAGCCCGAGAATCGCCCAGACGCTGACGGTCCGTCGAGCGCCGGTCAAGCCGTCGATGCCGTACCCGATGGCAATCGACGCCGGAAACAGGTGCGGAAACTGACCGACGACGGCGCCGGTGTCGAAGTTCCTGATGAAGAACCCCATGAATCGCAACGGCTCGTCCGCGCGGAAGAACAGGTTGCGTGTGAATGGCGGGACCGTCGCGACGATCGGATCCCGAAAGATCAGCGCGCCGCGCTGCGCGACCTGAATGCCCTCGTTCATGTACACGCCGGGATCCTTCCCGCCGATGATGTACTCCGCCGGGGGAAAGAAACGCGAGACCGCGAGCGCGACGAGCATCACGGGCACGATCGCCGTCCACGTCACCCGCCGCGCCGCGGCGCCCAGGCGAAGGCGGCCACGCGCTATCACGGCACACAGCGCCACGGCGCCGATGTCGGCAAAAATCAGCCGGCCGAACGTGTACCGCTGGAATACCGCGAGCCCTAGGACTACGGAGAGCGAGATGGCGAGGCTGAGCACGACGGCCCAGAAGGCGCGCTCCTCCGCGTCGAGTCCCGCGCGTCTGTCCCTATCGAGCCACGGGAGCCGGAAGATCGCGGCGCCGGGAAGATAGCCGATGATCGCGAGCGCGATGAGCTGAGTGGCTATCGCCACCGTCGCCCTTCGCCAAGAGGTAGCGGAGTGCCGGTGAGACAACGTAACGAATTCACCACAGGGGCAGCAGAGTTAACGGAGATCATGAATGTTTTGTTCTCTGCTGGCTCCGCTTGCTCCGTGGTGAAACTCTCTCCGCTCTCTCCGTCCACTCCGCTCTCTCAGGCGCCATCAGAACTGGAAGTAGATGAACTCGGCGCCCCCGAAGTTTCCGAACAGCATGGTCAGGTAAAACGTCGCGGCGTAAACGGAGTATCGCACGCCGACGGGAAGGCGCGGAACGATGAGCAGGTTGTCGTACAGCGCCTCGCACACGTGTACGGCCAGCAACGGTGTCGTATACATCAGCAGCGGGACGAGCACTCCTTCGACGTTGATGGAGGAGGGAGCGAATGCCGTCAAGAGGCTGCGCGTCATTTCGGTCAGCTGCCTGGCCGATCGCGCGCGGAATATCAGCCACCCGTAGCACGTCACATGAAACATGACCGCCCACGACACGATGCGCGCCACGGGAGCGTTGCGTGTGCCCCATGTATGAAAAGCCCGCACGCGATCGGCGGCCCTGAACGCGACGAGAAGTATGCCGTGATACAGACCCCACAGCACGAACGTCCAGGCGGCGCCGTGCCAGAGTCCGCCGAGCACCATGGTAATGAGGAGGTTGCGGTTGGTCCGGGCGGCCGAGCCGCGGTTGCCGCCGAGCGGAATATAGAGGTAGTCGCGCAGCCAGGTTGAAAGGCTGATGTGCCAATGGCGCCAGAACTCTTGCGGCGTCCGGACGAAATACGGGAATCGGAAATTTTCGATGAGCTCGATCCCCATCAACTTCGACGTTCCCCGCGCGATGTTCGAGTAGCCCGCAAAGTCACCGTAAATCTGGAACGCGAAGGCATACGCTCCGAGGAGCACGTTCACTCCGGTCGGCCTGGCCGCCGGGTCGAACACCATGTTGACAAGGCCGGCGAGATTGTCGGCGACGAAGACTTTTTGAAAGAACCCCCAGACAATCAACCAGAGCCCGTCGCGGATCTGCTCGCGAGACACCGTGCGCCGTGTGGCGATCTGAGGAAGCAGCCGGGACGCCCTGAGGATCGGGCCGGCGACGAGATGCGGGAAGTACGCCACGAAGACCGCGAAGTCGAGCAGATGGCGCGTGGGCGTGATCTCGCGGCGGTACACGTCGATCACGTAACTCATGGTCACGAATGTATAAAACGAGATGCCCACCGGCAGCAGCACACGGACCGTCACGAAGTCGAGTTGCCAGCCGAGCGCGCCAAAGACCGCGTGCAGGTTGTCTTCGAAGAAGTTGAAATACTTGAAGAATCCGAGGAGCGTGAGATTGAACCCGAGGCTCAGACAGAGCAGCGCGCGACGCGACGCCGGGGCGCGCGAGGCGGCCAGCGCGAGCCCGCACGTGTAATCCACGAGCGTGGAGGCCACCAGCAGTCCGAGAAAACGCCAGTCCCACGCTGCATAGAAGTAATAGCTCGCGACGAGCAGCAGCCAGTTCTGCCCCCGGTGCGGCAGCACGCGGTACAGCGAGTAGACGACGACGAAGAACCAGACGAAGTGCAGCGAGTTGAAGACCATCGTCGCGATCAGCGCCCGACGGGCTGCATGGGCCGCTCGTCGAGGAGTCCGGAATCGCGGAGGAACCGCTCGAGGGCGCCGGCGACGATCTCGTGACCGCGTGGTGTCAGATGAACCGTCTGCTGGAAGAACACGTCCGGGCCCGGCAGCGCGCTCCGGAGCGCGGGCAGCGCGTCGAAGCGCGGAACAGGAAGGGCGTCCAGTGCGGTGGCGAAACGTTCCGTGGCGCCGTCACGCACCAACTCCCCTCCTGATTGCGCCACCGCCTCCCGCAGCCTCCCGTAGTCCGCGTCGTCCACCTGGAACCGCGCCGGCATCAACATGACCGCCGTGCGCGCCCCTGCAGCCGCCGCATCAGCCGCCATTGCCTCGACGACGCGACGGACAACCGAGAGTCCGCGCCCGATCCGTGGGGCGGGATGTACGGCGTAGCTCTGAAGGGGGGGCTCGGGAGGTCCTGCGGTCCGTGTGAATCGATCGGTCGCCGCTACTACGCGCAGGCGAAGGACCTGCAGAACCATACTGCGCCGCACGAGACGCCTCAGACGCGTGCTGGCCGCCTCGTGGACGGTCGCGAATGCAGGGGGGGCCCGCCCGTCGAACAGAGCTTCAGAGCCCGCCGCGTCCTCGGCGTCATTCCCGACAAAGAGCGTCTCGACGACGATGTCGGGTTGGACGGCGGGAAGGATGGAGCGAAAGAAGAGCAGTTCCTGCACGGGGCCGTAGCCCTGGACTCCACCGTTGATCACGCGATATCGGATTCCGTGCGACGAGGCATTGAGCCGCTGCTCGAGCAATTCACCGAACGTCTGTGCGAACGGCACCTGCACGGAGAGCACGAGCGAATCGCCCAGGAGAAGGATTCGCCGTTCGTTTTCCGCTTTCGGCCCGATCTCTTCGTCGTCGCGGACTCCGGCCGCGTTGATCGCGATCTCGGTGTCGAACTCCACCGTCGCGAAGCGCACGTGCGCGCGGGGTTTGAGGCGGTAGCCGATGACAGGATCATTGGCAAAAAGGCCCTGAAACGCGGGCGCCGCCTCCGAGCTGCCCCAGGTGCGGAGCGCGGCCTCGAATACGCCGAACTGGACGGCCATGATCAGGGCGAACACGGCCACACGGCGCGCGAGGCGTCGAGGTTGACCTGCCACGGTTATGCAGGCGCGAGGGCGGCGGCGACGCGGTCGATCGCGTTTGCCGGAAGCGAGGGATAGAGCGGCAGCGAGAGGATCTCGCCGCAGACACGGGTCGCGATCGGGCAATCAGCGGGCCGCTCGGACGCGAGGGCGGGCTGTGCGGGAATCGGGATCGGGTAGTGGATCAGAGTCTCGATCCCCGCCGCGCGAAGAGCCGCTTGAACCGCGTCGCGCGAGGCGCTGCGCACCGGGAACAGATGATAAACGTGCCCTTCGTCGAACAGAGGCGGGACCGCGATCGCGGTCGAGGGCCCGAGGCGCGCGCGATAATCGCGCGCGAGCGCCCGGCGGCGCGCAGTCCACTCCGGGAGAAAGGCGAGGCGGGCTCGCAGAATCGCGGCCTGAATATCGTCGAGCCTCGAATTCACGCCGAATTCCCCATGGTGATAGCGATCGGTCTGCCCGCCGTTGCGAAGCCGTCGGGCGTGGTCGGCAAGTCGGGAGTCGTGGGTCGTGATCGCGCCGCCGTCACCGAGCGCACCGAGGTTCTTTGTCGGATAGAAGCTGAACGCCGCGGCCGCGCCGAAGCTGCCGACAGGCCTGCCCGTGCACGTCGCCAAATGCGCCTGACAGCAGTCCTCCACGACGGCGAGATTGTGGCGCGTGGCGACCGCGGCAATCGCGGGCATGTCGGCCGGTTGCCCGTACAGATGGACAGGCAGGATGGCCGCCGTCCGCGCCGTCACCGCGGCGTCGGCCGCTGCGGGATCGAGAGTCAGACGTTGTGGATCGATGTCGGCAAACACGGGCCGCGCCCCCACCATCATGATCGCGAGGGCCGAGTACGCCGCCGACAGTGGTGTGGTGATGACTTCGTCTCCGGGTCCAATCCCAAGCGCGCGCAGAGCAATCGCCAGCGCGTCGGTACCGGTCCCGACGCCGACCGCCTCGGCCGCACCGGACGCGGCGGCGAATTCTCGCTCGAACGCGTCCACCTCAGGGCCGAGAACGAACCACCCTCGCGTCATGACTCGCTCGACGGCCTCACGCACCGCGGCGGCGTCTTCGCCGGGTGTGAGCTGCAGGAAAGGGATCACGGGCGCTCCGGCTTGCACTCGTCGACGGTGTCGACGTACTCCGGCAGATGCTCCCTGAAGTACGCCAGGGTTCGGCGAAGGCCCTCGCGCAGATCGACCTGTGGCGTCCAGCCGACACGTTTCTGGAATTTCGTCGAGTCAGAATAGAAGCTGCCGATGTCGATCCGCTTCTTTTCGGGGGGCCAGTCCACGTATCGCACGCTGCCGGACCCTGCGGTGTCGATGAGCAGGGCCACGAGATCGCGATGGCTGATGGGTTCGGCTCCACCGACATTGAAGACGTCCCCATCGCATGCATCCGACGCACCCGCGCGCAGGAACGCGTCAGCGGCATCATCGACATAAACGAAATCACGCATCTGCGAGCCGTCGCCGAAGATCTGAATCTCCCGGTTCTCGATCGCGAGGCGGATGAACCAGCCGATGAAACCCTGCCGATTGTGTCGAACGAGCTGCCGCGGGCCGTAGACGTTCGTGAGACGCAGGGAACAGGCGCGGACGCCGAAGACGTTGTTGTAGAGGAGGTGGTAGTACTCCCCGGCGGCCTTGTTGACGCCGTTGATGTCCGCGGGGCGCACCAGGTGGCGCTCGTCAACCGGCAGGTACTCGGGCCGCCCGTACACCTGACGCGTGCCCGCGTAGACCACCCGGACGCCCGGATTGTTCGTGCGGCAGGCTTCCAGAATCGAGAGCTGCGCCCGGCAGTTTATTTCCAGATCCGTATACGGGTCGCGCATGCTGTCGATGTGGCTCACCTGGCCGGCGAGGTTGAAGATCACGTCCTGTCCTCGCGCCAGCACGCCAATCGTACTCTGCATCCGCACGTCGGCGATGTTGACGCGGACGCGATCCGCGAATTCCGAGATGTTGAAGAGATTCCCGCCGTAATCCGGCAGCAGCGAGTCGATGAGGAGCACGTCGGCGCCGAGATCGACGAGCTGACGGGCGAGATTGCTGCCGATGAATCCCAGGCCGCCGGTGATCATCACGCGGCGTCCCTTGTAGAACTCGCGGTACGACTGCGTCACGCCCGATCCCTCGGCTCCGGTGGCACCGGTTCCGCAGACAGGCCGCGCAGCTCGGGCCGGAGGTGGTCCCGGCGGACGACGAGCGCGGCCCACAGCTTCGCCACGTCGATTGCCGTCTTGAAGAGCCGGCGGAAATTGAAGAATTGCGATTTCCCGTGCGCGCGGTGATAGTGGTGGATCGGTACTTCGGCAATGCGGAATCCCGCGTCCTGGATCTTCTTCATCATCTCGAGACAGATCACGCCGCTGGTCTTTTCCAGCGAGACCTGCTCGAAGATGGATCGGCGCAGCAGACGGAAGTCGCAATCGACATCGCGCACGTTCAAGCCGAAGAGCCGCTTCACCGTGTGGTGATAGACGCGCCCGATCACGATTCGGTGCAAGGGATCCGAACGGCTGATTTTGTATCCGTTGACGAGATCGACATTGTCATCAAGTGCGTCCCAGAGCCTCGTCATCTCCGACGGATCGTACTGGGCGTCGCCGTCGGTGTAGAACACCAACTCGCGAGTGGCCGCCTTGAAGCCGCTCTGCAGCGCGCCGCCGTAGCCGCGGTTACGTCCGTGGCGCACGACCCTGACTTCGGGATACGTGCGTGCGAGCTCATCGGCGATCTGCGCCGTCGCGTCCGCGCTTCCGTCATCGACGATGATCACCTCGAAGTCCGGCGTAAGGGCCCTCGCAGTCTGCAGCGCGGTGATCACGAGGCTCGCGATTGTCCCGCTGTCGTTGTAGGCGGGAAAAAAGACAGTGAGTCCTGGCTTCCTGATGGCAGGCTGAGGCATCTGTGGAGCCGTGAATCTTAACTGGGCGGTGATTTCAAGGCAAGCGCACGGGTGTACGCGGCCTCGAGCCGCTCCGCGGCCCGTTCCCAGCCGAACCGTGCCTGCACGAGCGCACGCCCGGCGCTGCCGATTTGGCGTCCCACGTCAGGGTTTGAAACAAGCCGAACCATTGCCGCCGCAATGGCCGCGGCATCCCTCTCGGCGACAACGATCGCGGTGACGTTGTCGTCGACGACCGCCCCGATGCCACCCGCCGCCGTGGTGATGAGCGGTACCCCCGACGCGAGCGCCTCGAGAACGACGTTCGGAAGGCCGTCGACGTTGCCGCTGTCGTCGCGGATCGACGGTACGCAGATCATGTCCGCAGCGGCGAGATACTCGCCGACCCGATCCTGCGTCTGGTTGCCGAGGAAGCGAACCCGCTCAGCGACGCCTGCCGTTCGCGCGCGCGCCTGGAGTTCGCTGCCCAGGCTGCCGTCGCCCGCGACAGCAAGCACGATCCCCGGGACGCTGCCGACCGCGTCGACGAGATACTCGAATCCTTTCTTGCTCACGAGGCGTCCTGCCGCGACACAGAGGGGCACGCGATCGCCCACGCCGAGTTCACGCCGCCGCGCCGCGCGCATCTCGGGGTCGGGGCGAAAACGAGCCACGTCGACGCCGTAGGGCACGGTCTCGATCCGGGCGGGATCGGCGCCAAGCGCGATCGCCCGCTTCGCGAGATCGTCGCTGCAGGCGGTCACAAATCCCGCGCGGCGGAACGTATGCCGCGCGGCCAGCCGGGCCGCCGCGAAGGTTTCGGCGACGTAGACGTCGGAGCCGTGAAGACTGACGACGAGCGGCACACGGGGAGCCGCGAGGGCGGCCGTGACGCCGCCGGGAATCACCCAGTGCCCGTGCATGATCGTGGCTCGATGACGCTGCGCGATCTTGCGCGCCGTGCGCCAACCCGCCGCGAGCGCGAACGGAGCCGCGACGTATGCGGCGCCGCGAAGGCTGACGTCGGCGCGCATGGCCGCCGCGTACCCGAACACGTTCAACGATCGCAACGGCGCATAGCGATAGAAATGGAATCGCACGCCGTGCTCCTCCTTCGCCCGCTCGACGAGCGGATGCCACGGGGCGACGACGTGAACCTCGTGCCCTCGGGCGGCGACCGATTGGGCAATCGGCTCCATGAATGTGCCGACGCTATCGCCGCGGAATCTCGGGTACGACGTCGTCACCATCACGACGACGTGCGGCATGTTCACCGGGGCGCGCGGCGCAGCTTGAGGCGCCACGGCATGATGACGGACTCGACGATGACGTTCGACGACAGCTTCGACTGCCCCTGCCGCCGCTCGACAAAAATAATCGGCACCTCGCCCATGCGGCACCCGTTCCGCGCCGCGTCGAACAGCATCTCGACGAGGAACGCATAACCGTCCGACACCATGGTATCGAGCGGCAGGCGCGCAAGCGCCTCTCTCCGCCAGCAGCGAAAGCCGCTCGTGCAGTCGGTAGGGGACAGCTGGGTCACCGCGCGGATGTAGCGATTGGCGAACGTGCTGAGGAAAATCCGATGCAGCGGCCAGTTGACGACGCTGACCCCGTTCAAATAGCGGGAACCGATGACGACATCCGCCGTGGCGGCTCCGGCCGTCAGCGCCGGCAGGTACTCGGGATTGTGCGACAGATCCGCATCCATCTGGCAGATCAGCTCGGCGTCGGTCGAGGCAATCGCATGGCGCAGCCCATCGATGTAGGACCGCCCAAGGCCGCGCTTGCCGGTACGGTGCATGACTTCGACCCGGCCCGGGTATTCCGCGACCAGCGCATCAGCCACCTCACCTGTTCCATCGGGCGAGCCGTCGTCGACGACGAGCATTCGGAATCCCTCGTACGCAAGTACCCCGCGGGCGAGAAGCGGAAGGTTTTCCCGCTCGTTATATGTCGGAACGACTACCAGGACGTTCATCAGAGGTCAAATCTCGATTGTTCCGGACGCGCGGCGCGCCGGCCGCACCAGATGCCAGCGCAGACGATCAGCGTCGGATCGACTACCGGAATCCGAAACCGCTCCTGGGGAAAAAACAGGAGACAGACAATCAGCGCCGACGCCGCGAGCAGGAAGAGCGCCTCGGGGGGGTGCGCCCCGCGCCGCCATGCGCGGATGCCGAGCAGCGCGAACGGCAGCAGGATCACGTACGACGCGATCGACGACACCCGGTACAAGGTTGAGTGTAGCGTATACGACGGACCCGCCGGCACGACCGTGAAGAACGCCTTTCTCATCAGGAGACTGAGCCACCAGCCGGGATGCGCCGCAATGTAACCGACGGCCTCTCGGTAGTAGAGCGGCTCGAGCTCTTCAGCGGTCACTCCCGGATGTGCCGCCCGGAAGGCAATCTCGGCGGCCTTGATGTCGGGATTTGCCGCCAGATCGCCTTCGCCGCGCGCGAGCGGATGATTACCGGTCCAGAACGTCACGCCTCCCTCGGAGGCCACCAGCACGAACCTGTCGTATACGCGCAGGTTGCGGACGGTCCACGGTGCCACGACGAACAGGGCTGCCGCGAGGAGGGCCGCCGCGAGCGCTACCCGGCGACGCACGGCCAACCACGATGCAGCCAGCGGCAGGAAGAACAGCATCGCGGGACGCACCAGGATGGCGGCGCCCGCCGCCACGCCCGAAGCCACTGCCAGTAGGCCCCCGCGTCGCATCCACGAAGTGGTGTTGGTACGTTCCGCGCGGTCAAGCGCCAGATCGAGAAGAAGGACCGTAATCAGCGCCGTCGTGCTGTACAGCGCTTCGCTGAGCACGTACGCACAGATCCAGACGAGTGGAGGGTAGAGCGACGCGATCGCGGCCGCCGCCACGCCGGCGGGTGGTCCTGCGGCGCGTCGCGCGAGGAGTCCGATCACCCAGACCCCAAGCGCGCCGACGATCGACTGCGCGATCTTTACTCGCGCCGGCACGGCATCGTCGTCTTGCGCGCCTGCGCCGATGACGGCGAGGAAGAGCGGATAGCCCGGAGCCCGGCCGAACTGCTGCGCCGTGCCGGTCTCATGGCGTGCGTCATACGTGAATCCCCTGCCGGCCGACACGCTGTGCGCGAGGGCGAGGTATTCGCGCTCGTCGTGCGTCAAGGGTTTGTTATTCCAATAGACGAACGCGAACGTCAGCCGCAGCACAAGGCCCGCGATCGCCGCCGCAACGATCAGCCGGTGGCTCCGTGCGGAGTCCATCACAGCCGTTATCGACGGCCTTCGAACCGCAGCGCCGAGATCTGTTCGGAGACGAGCCCGACGAGGAACACCATGACTCCGAAGAGGATCAGCAGCACGGCGCCGTTGGGAATACGCGAGTGCGCCACGACGTTCCACAAGCCATACGTCAGTCCTGTCACGATCGTGATGCCGGCGAGCGGTACGAACACGCGCAGTGGACTGAAGATGGTCACGATCTTCAGAATGATCATGAAGAACTTCGCGCCGTCGCGGGCGAGCCGGATCTTCGACTGGCCGATGCGGGTGCGGGCTTCTACCGGCTCGAACGTCACGTTGTAGCCGGCTTTGATGAACGCCAGGGTGGTCGTGGTTGGCGTCGAGAAGCCGTTTGGCAGGAGGTGAATGAACTCGCGCAGATACTCGCGCCGCGCGCCGCGGAACCCCGACGTCAGGTCGGGGATTTCGCGGCCCGTCAGGTAACCCGCAAGCCAGTTGAGGGCGCCGTTTCCGACGCGACGCGCGCGGGTCGCTTGCGTCGAGGTCGAGCGGGCGCCGACGACCAGGTCGTACTCGCCCAGGCGCGACGCGATGCGCCGGGCATCTTCCGGCCGGTGCTGTCCGTCGCCGTCGATGATGAGGACGAACTCGCCGCCGGCCCTGCGGATCCCGCTCTTGACCGCAGCCCCGTTGCCCTTGTTGTAGGGATGCCTCACCACGACGGCGCCGGTCGACGCCGCCAGCGTGGCCGTCGCGTCGTCCGACCCGTCGTCCACGACGATGATCTCGTGCCACGTCGCGGCGGCCGCCAGGGCGGCCACGACCTGGCCGATGACATCCGCTTCGTTGTAGGCAGGAATGACGACGGATACCGCTGAAGGCTCGGCCACTAGATTAATGCTTCCATTGATCCGTGCGGGACAGGGCGGGTGGTGGCGCATCGGCCTCGCGGTCCCGCAGTTCGAGCGATCGCATCCGGTAGAGCAGATCCTCCAGCAGCTTGCGGTTCCCCGAGATGACGTCGGCCAGGAGTCCGATCACGAGAATCTGGAAGCCGACGAGCATGACTACCGCGGCGGCAATGAGGGATTGGATGTGCTTGAACCCCTCATGATTGAAGTAGTAGTAAACGTTCCGCATCGAGAGCGCGAAACCGGCGCCGAACACCGCCAGGCCCAGGTAGGTGAAGATCTTGAGCGGCTCGTACATCGCGTAGATCCGCACGATCGTCGCCGCGGAGCGTTTGACGTACGAGAAGGCGCTGTCAAAGAGGCGCGATTCACGCGTGCGGGGATTGGTCGCGACCGGCACGTGCGCGATCGCCATCCTCTTCTTGCCGGCCTGGATGATGGACTCGAGCGTGTAGGAAAACTCCGAAACGATCGTCATCCGTAGCGCGGCTTCGCGCGTGTAGGCGCGGAACCCGCTCGTCGTGTCCGGCACGCTCGTGTTCGAGACCTGCCGCACCACCCAGCTTCCCAGTTGCTGCAGCTGGCGCTTCCGCCACGACATGTGGCGCAGCTCCGCGATATTGCGATCGCCGATCACGATATCGGCATCGGCGCTGAGCAGCGGTGCGAGCAATCGGGGAATCTCGTTTGCGGCGTACTGGTTGTCGGCGTCGGTATTGACGATGAAATCCGCGCCGGCCTTCAGCGACGCGTCGATGCCCGCCATGAAGGCGGCCGCGAGCCCCTTGTTGCGTCGCAGCCGCACGACATGCTCGACGCCGCAGCGTCGCGCCACGTCCGCCGTGCCGTCGCGCGAACCGTCGTCGACGACGAGCACTTCCACGAGGTCGATCCCCGCGATGGCGCGAGGCAGATCGGCCAAAGTGGCCGGCAGGGTCGCGGCCTCGTTGAGGCACGGAATCTGAATGATGAGCTTTTTCACGAAATGCCCAAGCCGTCGAGACGGCACGACGTGCTGTGAGTCATGGCAATTATGGCGATTCTGGCAATTCTGGCAACGTCGTCAGCTTTTCGATCACGCCGTCCCACGTGATGCCGGTCGCCACCGCGTACCCCGCGTCGCCCATGGCCGCCGCTCGTGCGCGATCGGCGGCGAGCCGGTTGATCGCATCCGCCAGCTCGCCGGGGTTTGGCGCGCACACGAACCCGTTCACGCCGTCCACGACGAACTCGGTCGGGCCACCCGAGTCGCGGCAGGTCACGACGGGCTTCCGCGCGAGGAATCCCTCGAGCGTGACGTACCCGAAGTCTTCGTCGAAGGGCGGATAGATCACCGCCAGCGCGTGAGCATAGAGTCCGATCAAATCGTCGTCACCGACGGTTCCGAGAAAGGTGACGCGGTCGACGACGCCCGCTTCTTCCGCCGTTCGCTCGGCATTCTGCCGATGCGTCCCGTCGCCGGCAATGAGGAGGCGAGCCGGGCGATCGACGCTCGCCATTGCCTTGATGATCAAATCGACGCGCTTGACCGATTCGATTCGGCCGACCGACAGAACATAATCGCCAGACGGCCCGGGGACGAGTCGCGGCGCCAGGTTCGGCGGGTGATACAGCGCCTCGGCCCGGAGCCCGTTGAACTTCGCCAGCCGCGATGCTGTGTTGCGCGCGTTCGTGAAGAGGGCACGGCACTCGCCGAGCATTTCCGTGTCGAGCCGCATCAGCGTGTCGCGCAGACCCACGTCCAGCTCCGTGTGCGAGAAATCGCTGTACTCGGTGCCGCACAGCTCGTAAGCAGCACGGTATTGGTGAATGAGCCACGCGACCTTGTTCGGGTGCCGCGCGAAGTAGGAAGGAAACTTGGTGCCGATCACGAGATCCACCGGCCGACCGTTGCTCTCGCTCAAATCCAGGAGCCGCCACGCCGCCGCATGGGGCAGGATTTCTTCCTTGGGATACCACTTGAACGGCACGCTGACGAGTTCCGCCGAGTAGCCCCGCTGCCGCAGCTCCCGTACCAGTTGCCGCACGTGAACTTCAGCGCCGCCGTGCACGAACGGCACTTGGGCCTCGCAGACGAGCACGGTCTGCACTGTCATCGAATGGGTGAATCTACCACGATGTAAAGTTGGTGAATTGGTGAATTGGTGAATTCACGAATTCACCAATCGGCACCAGCGCTATGTCGCGTGGCGGAAGTTGATGACGTCGCCGTCCTGAACGACGTATTCCTTGCCTTCCAGACGAAGCTCGCCGTGGTCGCGGCAGGCCGCAAGCGTGCCGCGCGCGATCAGGTGCTCGTATCTGACGACCTCCGCGCGAATGAATCCACGCGAGATGTCGCTGTGGATTTCCCCCGCCGCCAGAACCGCCGACGTGTTGCGCGGGATCGACCACGCGCGGTTCTCGTCCTCTCCCACGGTAAAAAACGAGATGTAGCCGAGAAGATCGTAGCTGGCACGGATCACCCGGTCGAGCCCGGACTCGCGCAAGCCCAGATCCGCCATGAAGGCAGCCGCATCCGCCGCATCGAGCTGGGCAATCTCCAGCTCGATCTTCGCGCAGATCGGGACCGCACGGGTGGCCGCGCCCGAAAGAAACGACTCGAGGCCACCCAGCCGGACGGCATCATCGGCGTGCGGGAGATCAGCCTCGTCGAGATTCAACACAATCAGCAGGGGTTTAGCCGACAGGAACTGAAATCCGCGCAGCCGCTTTGCGTCGTCACTGCCGAGATCAAGGGCGCGCAGCGCACGTCCTTCTTCGAGCGCCGTCCGGCAGCGCAGGAGAATCTCCTGTTCCTTCCGCAGGTCGGCGTTGTTGCCCTTCTTGAGATCCCGCTCGAGGCGCTCGAGGCGGCGCTCGACGACGCCAAGGTCCGCGAGGATGACCTCATCTTCCATCGCGCGCACATCGCGCGCGGGATCGATCGTTCCCGCCGGATGCGCAACCGCTGGATCGCGAAACATGCGGACGACGTGGAGCAACGCGTCAGCGTTGCGGAAGGGGGCGACGTCGAGAAGCGCCGCCGCGCCGGTCTTGGCTCCGCCGACGCCCGCGATGTCCGCGAATTCGACCGTTGCCGGCACGTGCTTGCGCGGATTGAACAGCGCCGTCAGCCTGTCGAGCCTCTCATCAGGTACGCGCGAGACGCCGACATTCGCCTCCGACTTGCCAGCCGGGCGCGGCGCTTCCCGCGCGCTCGTCAGCAATTGAAACAAGGCTGTTTTCCCTGACGACGGAAATCCAATCAAACCGGCACGAAGCATCTGTTTTCCTCAACACCGGGTGAGCTCGCCGCTCGGCACATACGCCTGCCCTGCTCTGAGCGAGCCGTCGCCCCAGAGCGAGTCGAAGGTCTCCAGAGCGGGTCGAAGGGGCTCTCAGATCTGCCCATCCTAGCATGCGATTGCAACTCTGCCGTTGACCTTCGCCGGCGTTTTCGCCAGCGAAAATAAAGCGTAACACCATGAACGCGTGGAATTTGCGTTGACAGTCAGGCCTACGTTCTCTACTATCGCGGTGGAATTTTATGGAGCAAAGTGGAGTGAAGAGACGTGCTCCGGGGCAACTACACCGCCAAAATTGATGAGAAGGGCCGGCTCAAGATCCCGAACGCCTTTCGGACCCTCGTGGAGGGGCAGCACGGAAAGGAATTGTTCGTGACGAGCTTGACGGGGGAGTACGTCCGCATCTACCCGATGCCCATCTGGATGGCTCTCGAGGAAAAGCTGGCGGCCGTTCCCTCGACGCACCCGGCCCGGCTCAAGTATTTCGACCGCATCAACTATTTCGGTCAGACCGCTGAATTCGACGTCCAGGGGCGGGTCCTCATCCATCCGCGTCTCCGGGAGTCGGCGGGAATGACTGGTGAGGTCGATGTGTTCGGACAGTACGCCTGGCTCGACGTCTGGAACCACGAACGGTTCGTCGCCAAGCTTCAGCGCGAGCCGTACACCGATGACGATGCGCGCGCCCTCTCGGAGTTCGGGATTTGAGCGTGAACCCCGTGCACGAACCGGTCATGGTGGCCGAAACGGTTGCGCTGCTCGAACCCGCCCGCGGCGGGCTGTTTGTCGACTGCACGGTCGGTCTCGGCGGTCACGCGCGCGCGATTCTCGCCGGAGGCGCCACCCGTCTGATTGGTCTCGACCGCGACATGACGGCGCTCGCGATGGCTGCTGAAACGCTGGCCGACTGGCGCGACCGCGTAGAGCTCGTGCACGCCGATTACCGCGAGCTCCAATCGGTGCTCGCCCCGCGCGGCATCGCCGGCATCGCCGGCGCGCTGGCGGATCTTGGGGTCTCATCAATGCAATTCGACACCGAAGGGCGTGGATTCAGCTTCCGTCGCGACGAACCGCTCGACATGCGGATGGACCAGACGCAGGGGGCCACCGCGGCCGACTTGATTGCCGGTACCGGCGAAGAGGACCTGGCGAACGTGATCTTCCAGTTCGGGGAGGAGCGTTTTTCGCGCCGCATCGCGCGCGGCATCGTCGAGGCGCGGCGCACCGGGCGCATAGCCACAACCGGGCGGCTCGCGCAGATCGTCCGTCGTGCGGTGCCCCGAAAGGGTTACCAGCGGATCGATCCGGCCACGCGCACGTTCCAGGCGCTGCGAATCTGGGTGAATCGCGAGCTCGACGGGCTCGACGCGTTTCTCGTCGATGCCTCGCGCCTGCTCAGCTCCGGAGCCCGGCTCGCGGTCATCACGTTTCATTCGCTCGAGGATCGCATCGTCAAGCACGTATTCCGGGCGCTGGCGGCAGCCGGAGAGGCCCTGCGCGTGCTGACGCGCAGGCCGGTGGTGCCGGGGGAGGCAGAAGTGGCGCGCAACCCGCGCGCGCGGAGCGCCAAATTGCGCGCGATTGAGAGGCTCGCATGAGCGGGATCGATTTCGAGTACGCGATCAAGAAAGACGTCCGGAACAACCCCATCGTCCGTGAAGTGGACGAGGCGCGCCAGCGCCAGCTGCTCCAGTCGGTCGTGATCGGCGGACTTCTGTCACTCGTGATCCTGTTCTCGGCCTGGCAGCGGTTCGCGCTGCTCGGGCACGGCTACGAGATGCAGCGGATGCAGCAGGAACGGGCGGAGCAGGAGGAAGTTAGCCGCCACCTGCGCCTCGAAATCGAAACGCTGCGTTCGCCGGCGCGCATCGAGCGGATTGCGATCCGGCAGCTGCACTTGATCGCTCCCGCGCGCGACGAGGCGATTGTCCTCGAGCGGGTGACGCCGTCGGCGCCTCCCGAAAAATCGATCGTGGCGGCGCGCTGATCGGACGGCGCGTCAGGAGGACCGTTGGCGAACGAACACGGCAGCCGATTCAAGCTCCCCTGGAGTGGATCCGCGCAGCGCATCCTGCGGCGCGAACCCGCGGCGACGGCGCCCGACTGGCGCGACACGCTCCGATCGCGAGTGCTCATCTGCGCGGCGCTCCTGGCGGTGTGGACGGTTGCGATCGAGGGACGTCTGCTGTACCTGCAGGTCTTCGAGCACGGCGACATGATGGCCCGCGCGAACCGCCAGCAGCTCAAGACCATCAAGCTGCCGGCCAAGCGCGGCGGAATCGTCGATCGTGGCGGCAACCTGCTCGCGTACAGCGTGGACGCCGACACCATCGCGGCCGATCCGTCGGACATCGACAACCCGGACGAGGTGGCATCGCGCATCTGCGCGGCGCTCGATGAGTGTGGCGCGCAGCAGCGGCAGCTCATGGCCGAGCGCCTGCGCGGAAAAGGACAGTTCGCGTACCTGGCGCGGCAGGTGTCGTCCGACGAAGCCCGTCGGGTCAAAGCGCTCGAGGTGCCCGGCCTGCTGTTCTACAAGGAAAGCCGGCGGTACTATCCGAAGAAGGAGCTCGCCGCGACCGTTCTCGGGTACGTCGGGCTCGACAACGGCGGCCTGGCGGGGCTCGAATCGACGTTCGATGGGCGCATCCGTGGACGCGAAGGCAAGATCCTTCTGCAGACCGACGCCCGGCGGCACGCGATGTCGACCCGCGAAGAGCGCCCGCCGACGGCGGGCGACGGTCTCGAGCTGACGATCGACGAATACCTCCAGTACATCGCGGATCGCGAGCTGCGTATCGGCGTAGCGGAGAACGCGGCGGCCGGCGGCACCGCCATCATCCTCGAGCCGCAGACCGGCGAGATCCTCGCGATGGCGAACTGGCCGACCTTCAATCCCAACGCCTTCAACGCGTCCGACGTCGTCGCGCGCCGCAACCGCGCGATCCAGGACTTGTATGAGCCCGGTTCGACCTTCAAGGTCGTCACCGCATCGGCGGCGATCGAGGAAGGCCTCATCAGGCCAACCGATCAGATCGACTGCAGCCCTGGGTACATCACGTTCGGCAGCCGGATGATCCGCGATACCCACGAGTACGGCGTCCTTCCGTTCATTGATGTCATTGCAAAGTCGAGCAACGTCGGGGCGATAAAAGTCGGGATGAAGCTGGGGCCCGAGCGCCTCGGACGCTACATCAGCCGCTTCGGGTTCGGGCAGGCGATTGCGCCCGATTTCCGGGGAGAGAACAGCGGCATTGTCTGGAATCCCGCACGGCTCGACGCGAGCGCGCTCGCCTCGGTTTCGATGGGGTACCAGGTCGGCGTCACGCCGCTGCAGATGGCGGCGGCCGTGAGTATCGTCGCCAACGGCGGCGAGCTCGTCGAACCTCACGTGGTGCGCGCATTCATCCGGAACGGCCGGCGGGAAGAAGTGCCGCGCAAGGTCGTGCGCCGCGCGATTACGGCGGAGACAGCGGCGACGATGACCAGCATCATGGAAGCGGTCGTCGAGCGCGGAACCGCCAAGACCTTCGCGCAGATGGAGGGCTATACGGTCGCGGGGAAGACGGGCACCGCCTCCAAGCTCGTGAACGGGCGCTATTCCAAGTCCGACTACAACGCGTCGTTTGTCGGCTTCGTGCCGTCGCGCAACCCGGCTATCACCATCGTCGTCGTCATCGACTCTCCGCACGCGCATGGCTTCTACGGAGCGACGGTGTCGGCGCCGGTCTTCAAGCGCATTGCTGAAGCGGCACTGCGGCATCTCGGTGTGGGTCCGACACTGAACCCGCCTCCGCCCGTGATCGTCGCGCGTTATGAATCGCAGGCGCAGGACATGGGCGCGTTGCGAGCGGGGGTACCCGTGACGCCGTCGCGGGCCGCGGAGGTCAACTCTCCCGGGCAGATGCCGGATCTGCGCGGCTTGAGCGCGCGCGAAGCGCTACGGACGCTGACACGCATCGGGTTGACGGCGCGGATCGCAGGCAGCGGCTTCGTGATCGACCAGTCGCCGGAAGCCGGATCGCTGCTCGTTCGCGGCGACGCATGCATTCTCAGACTCGGACGCCGTCCGGTGGCGCCGACGGGAGGAAACCGGCCGTGACACTCCGCGATCTCCTTCGTGAGATCCCGGATCAACCGGCCGTTGCGGGTGTGAGCGACGCGTCCGCCGGCGATACCAGGGTGACGTCCGTGGCGTACGACTCCCGGCAGGCAGGGCCGGGTTCCGTATTCGTCGCGCTCCGTGGTGTCCAGGCCGACGGCGCGTCGTTCGCGCGAGATGCGCTCGCACGCGGTGCCGTCGCCGTGGTGTCCGAAGCCGCCGCGCCGGACGGCGTGACGCGGCCCTGGATGCAGGTGGCCGACGCGCGGCTGGCGCTCGCGGCGCTGGCGGCCGCGCTGTATGGACGCCCCAGCGAGGAGCTGACGCTCGTCGGTATCACAGGAACGAACGGAAAGACGACCACGTCGTACTTGCTGGCGTCGATCTTCGAGGCGGCCGGTATCCGGTGCGGGCGGATCGGCACCGTGGGCTACCGGATCGGCAATCGCGAGATGGACGCGGCGCGCACGACGCCCGAGGCGCCCGATCTGCAGCGCCTGCTGCGCGAGATGGTCACGGAGGGATGCGGCGCCTGCGTCATGGAAGCGTCGTCGCATGCACTCGCGCTGCGGCGGGTGGATCGGTTGCACTTTGCCGCCGCGATCTTCACGAACCTCACGCGCGATCATCTCGATTTCCACCGCGACATGGAGGAGTACTTCCGCGCGAAGCGCCGCCTTGCCGAGTTGCTCCCGGACGCGGGCATTGCCGTGACGAACCTCGACGATCGCCGCGGCGCCGAGTTCGGCGCGGCGGCGCGGCGGCCGGTCACGTACGCGATCGCCGCGGCCGCCGACGTGCGTCCGGGACCGATCGGCCTGTCGCTCGATGGGCTCGCGTTCGACGTGCGGACGCCTCGGGGTGCCCTTCGCCTCCGTTCGCCGCTTGTCGGCCGGCCCAACGCGTACAACATTCTGGCTGCGGTCGCTGCCGCCATGGCGCTCGACGTGCGGTTCAGCGCGATCGAAACCGGCATCGCTCAGCTGTCGGGCGTGCCGGGGCGTTTCCAGGTGGTGTCGGATGCCGCCGACGATGTCCGGGTGATCGTCGATTACGCGCACACCGACGATGCGCTGAAAAACCTGCTGGAGACCGCGCGGCCGCTCGCAACGGGCCGGCTGATCACGGTCTTCGGTTGCGGAGGGGATCGCGATCGCGCGAAACGGCCGCTCATGGGGGCGGTGGCCGCCCGGCTGAGCGACCTCGTGATCGTGACGTCGGATAACCCGAGATCGGAGGACCCCGACCAGATCATCGACGAGGTCAAGCGCGGCATCGTGATGCCCGCCGATCGCACCCCGCCGAACGCGCGGGCGCCGAAATCGACGCCGTTTCTCGCGATCAGCGATCGCCACACGGCAATCGAACGCGCCGTACACGACGCGCGCACCGGGGATCTGGTGCTCATCGCCGGCAAGGGACACGAAAAGTACCAGGTCATTGGCGACCGGACTTTGCCCTTCGACGACGTGGAGGTGGCACGCACGGCGCTGGCGCGACGGCGGGCCGGCTCGAGCGTGTCCTAGTGGCGTGGATCGTGTGCCGTTGACCGCGGGACACATCGTGGCCGCCACCGGCGGGCGGCTCGTACATGGACGCGCGGATCAGGCGATCGACACAATCTCGATCGACTCCCGCAGAGTGGGGGCTGGTGATTTCTTCGTGGCCATCCGCGGCGAGCGCTTCGACGGACATCGCTTCGTTGCCGACTCACTGGCGCGCGGAGCGCGTGGCGCGCTGGTCGAGGAGACGGCAGCAGGCACGGCGCAGGCCGCGGCAGGAGGTCATCGAGACGCGGTGCTGATTGCCGTCGAGGACACGACGCGCGGCCTCCAGGACATCGCGCGCGACGTGCGGCAGCGCTCCGGAACGAAGATCGTCGCGATCACAGGCAGCGCAGGGAAGACGACGACAAAGGAAGTCGCGGCGGAATTTCTTTCGACGCGATATCGAGTATTTCGCAACACAGGGAACTTCAACAACCACATCGGCCTGCCGCTCTCGCTCCTCGAGCTGCGGTCGCGACCTGAGGTGGCGGTGGTCGAGCTCGGCATGAATCACCCCGGAGAAATCCGAACGCTCGTCGGCATCGCGCAGCCGGAGGTCCGGGTGTGGACCAACGTCGGCGACGCGCACGCCGGATTCTTCGCCTCCACGGACGCGATTGCCGATGCCAAGGGTGAAATCCTGGAGGGTGCACGCACCGGCGACGTGCTGGTGGCCAACGCCGACGACAGCCGCATCGCCGCGCGGGCCGGTGCCTTTGCCGGACGTGTGATGACGTTCGGGCTCGAGCACTCCGCCGACGTACGCGCGACCGACATCGAGGAGCGGGGCCTCGACGGCATCGCGGCGCGGGTCCGTACTCCTGTCGGCGATATGGACCTCGAGACGCCGCTCCTCGGCCTGGGCAATCTCGCCAACGTGCTCGCGGCGGTTGCCGTCGCCCTGCAATTCGACGTTCCGCTCGACGATGTCGCCGCGGCGGCTGCCGGGCTGCGAGCAGCGCATCGCCGCGGCGAGTTATTGCGTCTTCCCGGAGGACTCACGCTCATTGACGACTCGTACAACTCCAGTCCGGCGGCGCTCAAGCGTGCCCTGCAGACGATGAAGACGGCGAGTGGCAGCGCGCGCAAAATCGCGGTCCTCGGCGAAATGCTCGAGCTCGGCGCCCACGCTACTCGGTTGCACGAAGAGTGCGGCGCCCTGGCGGCCGCCGTCGGACTCGACCTGCTCATCGCCGTCGGCGGCCCGCCCGCGCGCGCGCTCGCGGATGCGGCGATACGGAGCGGGATGGCGGAATCCTCTGTCGCCTGGGTCGCGACCAGCGCCGAGGCCGCGGAGTTTGCCGCCGGACGGACACGGCCGGGCGACCTCGTGCTGGTCAAAGGTTCACGCGGCATCGGCACCGACGCTGTCGTCGATCGCCTGACGGCGGAGTTCGCCTGATGCTGTATCACCTGCTGTACCCCCTGCACACGCAGTTCGCGGTTTTCAACGTGGCCCGCTACATCACGTTTCGCACCGCGGCCGCGAGCCTCAGCGCGCTCGTCATCGGCCTCTTTGTCGGGCCGGTGATGATCAGGAAGCTTCACGATTTCCAGATCGGCCAGGTCATCCGTCAGGACGGTCCGGCGGCCCACCGCACAAAAGCCGGCACACCGACGATGGGTGGGCTGCTGATTCTGACGTCGGTGCTCGTGCCCACATTGCTGTGGGCGGACCTGACCGACCCGTTCATCTGGGTGGCGGTGCTCGCGACCCTGGCATTTGGCGGGATAGGGTTTGCCGACGATTACCTCAAGATCGTGCGGCGATCCCATCACGGGCTGCGGCCGCGCTACAAGATCGGATGGCAGGTCGTTGCAGCGGCGGCGGTTGGACTTGCGCTCCTCCTGCTCGCCAACCATGAGCCGTCGCTCTACAGCACCCGGCTGATCTTTCCGTTCTTCAAACGGCTGATACCGGATCTCGGATGGTTCTACGTGGCGTTCGCCGTCGTCTTTCTCGTCGGCGCGACCAACGACGTCAACATGACCGATGGCCTCGACGGCCTGGCGATCAGCGTCTTTGCCGTGTCGGCCGCGGCGTTCACCGGGCTCGCCTACGTGTCGACTCACGTCGTCTTCTCCAACTACCTGCAACTCGTCCGGCTCAATCCGGAGGCGGCGGAGCTGACCATCTTCTGCGGTGCGCTCGTCGGCGCAAGCCTCGGGTTCCTCTGGTGGAACTGCTATCCGGCCGAGATCTTCATGGGCGACGTCGGGTCGCTCGGCCTCGGGGGCGCGCTTGGCACGGTGGCGCTGCTCATCAAGCAGGAGATTCTCTTCGTAGTGGTCGGCGGTGTCTTCGTCATGGAGGCCGCGTCGGTCATCATCCAGGTGGGCTCGTTCAAATTGACGGGGCGGCGTGTCTTCAAGATGGCGCCGATCCACCACCACTTCGAGCTGATCGGATGGAGCGAACCGAAGGTCATCACCCGGTTCGTGATCATCGCGATCATTTTCGCGTTGTTCAGCCTGACGACGTTGAAGCTGCGATGACGATCGATCGCCCATTCTCCGTCCGCGGCAAGCGCGTCACCGTCGTCGGGGCGGCGCGCAGTGGTGTGGCGGCAGCGGAGCTGCTCGTACGCCGCGGGGCGACCGTCATCCTGACCGACACGCGTACCCATCTGGACGACGAGGATCGTCTTCGAGCGAGCGGCGTGGATCTCGAGCTCGGCGGCCATCACGCGTCCACTTTCACCGGAGCGGATCTCATCGTCACCAGTCCGGGCGTGCCGTACCGGCATCCGCTGATCGAGGCGGCCCGCCACGTCGGCGTCCCCGTGATCGGCGAGCTGGAGCTGGCTTCGCGCTGGCTGCGCGGGAGGATCGTGGCGATCACCGGAACGAAGGGGAAGTCCACCACCACGACGCTGACAGGGCGGATGCTCGAGGCCGGCGGTCACCGCGTTCTGGTCGGCGGAAACATCGGCCACGCGCTGAGCGCCCAGGTCGACGAATCAACCGAGGACACGATTCACGTGATCGAGGCGAGCAGCTTCCAGCTCGAAACGGCCGACACGTTCCATCCCTGGATCGCGGTGCTGCTGAATTTCTTTCCCGACCATCTCGATCGTCACGTCACCGTCGAGGAGTACGCGGCGGCAAAGACGCGGATCTTCGCGCACCAGGCCGCCGACGACTGGGCGGTCCTCAATGCCGACGACAGCGCGGTGCTTGCGATGGCCGCCGGCGGACGGTCGCAGCAGTTGCTGTTCTCGATGCACGGCGAGCTCTCCCAGGGCATCGTCGTGGAGGGCGATTCGATTGTGCGGCGTACCGAGGCAGGGCCCCAGCCCCTCGTGCCGCTGTCGGCGATCCGGCTGCTCGGGCGCCACCTGGTCGCCGACGTGCTCGCGGCATCGGCGGTGGCGTGGCTGGCCGGGGTCGACGCCGCGGCGATGACGCGTGCGGTCGAAGGGTTTTCGGGTCTCGAACACGCGCTCGAACCGGTCGGTGAGGTGGGGGGCGTGCACTTCGTGAACGACTCGAAAGCCACCAACATCGAGGCCGCGCGGCGCGCGATCGAAAGTTTCGATGAGGGCCTCGTCGTGATTCTCGGCGGACGCTTCAAGGGCGGCGACTTCCGCGACCTGATCGAACCGCTTCAGTCCCGGCGAGGCACCGTCGTGGCCATCGGTGAATCACGGGCGCTCATCGCGGATGCACTCGGGGGCCAGGTCGAGCTACACGAGTCATCGGACATGTCGTCGGCCGTCAGAACCGCGTTCGCCTCGGCGTCGCCCGGGCGGACCGTGGTGCTCGCGCCCGCCTGCGCGAGCTTCGACATGTTCCGCGATTACGCGGAGCGCGGGCGCGTGTTCAAGCAGGAAGTGCTGCGGTTGCAGGAGGAGTGGAATGTCACGCGTGAGCAGTGAGCAGTCATCAGTCCGGTCGGTGCGGTGAAGAACCGTCCGCTGGGAACGCAGGCTGCCCCGGTCTGCGAGGGTGGTGTCTTAGCCCCCGTCCGGCTGATGACTGCTGACTGCTTACGCTGACAATTCATAGCGGCTAGCGGCTAGCGATTAGCGGCTAGCGCTCAGCGACTGCGGCATCTGGCTCGCGGTCGCGGGTGCAGTTTCGTGCACCCTCCGTGTGCGCCCGTTGCGCACCGTCAGGGTGGTTGTCGGTCCGACTCGGCCGGACCTTTAGGCGGCGAAAAGTATGGCGCGGAAGCTGAAATCCGACAAGTTGCTGTTCACGGCCACGCTGCTGCTCGTGTGTACGAGCGTCGTGATGGTGTACAGCGCCTCGGCGGTCGTCGCGATGGAGAACAACGGCGATCCTTATTTGTATCTGTTCAAGCAGGGGACGTGGGCGTTGCTCGGCCTGGTCCTCGTTCCGGTGATGATGCGGATCGATTACCGCCGCTACCGGGAGCCGGCCGTGATCTGGGTCGGGCTCGTCATGGTGTCGCTCGCGCTCGTGGCCGTGCTCTTCGGCCACGCGAGAAATGGCGCGACACGCTGGATCGGCTTCGGACCGCTGGGCGTGCAACCGTCGGAGCTCGCCAAGATTGTCGTCATCGTGTTCATGGCGGCGCTGCTCGAGCGGCGGATGGATCGCATCGACGAACCGCTGTACGCGCTCCTGCCGATCGGCGTCGTGCTCGCCATCATTGTCAGCTTGATTCTCGCTGAGCCCGATCTGGGAACGTCGGTGTCGGTCCTCGTGATTGCCGCGGTCATGATTTTCGCCGCGGGGATCAACTACCGGTACGTGGCGGGTGTCTTCGTCGCCTCGCTGCCGGCCTTGTATTTCCTGCTGGCGTTTTCGGATTACCGCCGGCGGCGGGTGCTTGCGTTCCTGAACCCCTGGGCGGATCCGCTTGGCGACGGCTTCCAGATGATTCAGTCCATGATTGCCGTCGGCACGGGCGGCATCTTCGGCCGCGGCCTGATGGGCGGCGTGCAGAAGCTCTTCTACCTGCCGGAGCCGCACAACGACTTCATCTACGCGGTCATCTCCGAGGAGCTCGGATTCATCGGGGCCACGGTGGTGCTCGCATGCTTCTGCGTGATCACGTGGCGCGGCCTTCGCACCGCCCTGCGCGCACCCGACCGCTTCGGCGCGTTCCTCGCGCTGGGGTTGACCACGATGGTCGCCTTCCAGGCGTTCTTCAACGTCAGCGTGGTGCTTGGGCTGCTGCCCACCAAGGGTATTCCGCTGCCGTTCGTGAGCTACGGTGGTTCGTCGCTGCTCATCAATCTTGTAGGAATGGGGATTCTGCTGAACGTGTCGCAGCACACGTCCTCGACGCACGTCATCACGACGACACTCCGTGCGCAGGATGCATGACGCCCCTTCGCATCGTGATCGCGGGCGGCGGCACCGGCGGCCACCTGTATCCGGGCATCGCGGTCGCGCGCGAGCTGCTGCGCCGCCGTCCGGACGCGCGCATTACGTTTGCGGGAACCGCGCGCGGAATCGAATCGCGCGTGGTCCCGAAGGAAGGATTCGAGCTCGACACCCTGCGCAGCACGGGACTGAAAGGCACGTCGCTCGCGGCCCGCGTCAGGGGACTGCTGTTGATTCCGTTGAGCGGTATCGACGCGTGGTCGATCGTGTCGCGCCGGATGCCGGATCTGGTGATTGGCGTGGGCGGGTACAGCTCGGGGCCGGTGGTGCTGATCGCGTCGGTGCGCCGCATCCCGACGCTTCTGCTCGAGCAGAATGCAGTGCCCGGCCTGACGAACCGGCTGCTTGCGCGCGCCGTCAGCGCCGCGGCCGTGACGTTCGAATCGACGGCGGTCTATTTCGGAGGGAGGGCAATTGTCGCAGGCAACCCGGTTCGGTCCGAGTTCATGTCGGAAAACCCCGCCCCCGGAGCGCGTGCCGCGGGGCCCTCGAGGGTTTTGATCTTTGGCGGCTCCCAGGGCTCGCACGCGATCAACGTGGCCATGGTGGAAGCGGCGGCGCAACTGGCAACCCACCCTGGCGGGATGGCAATCACGCATCAAACAGGAGAGCGCGATCTGGAACTGGTGCGCGACGGGTACCGGCGGGCGGGGCTCGAGGCCCGCGTTGAGCCGTTCCTGTTCGCTATGGACAGGGAAATAAAAGCAGCCGACCTCGTCGTCTGCCGGGCCGGCGCGACGACGATCGCAGAGCTGACGGCAGCGGGGCGGCCGGCGGTGCTCGTGCCGTTGCCGACCGCCGCCGACGATCACCAGCGGAAGAACGCCGAGATTCTGGTGGCCGCGGGTGCGGCGGAGACGTTGGAACAAGAGACGCTGAATGGGACGCGGCTGGCCGCGCGGATCACCGCGCTCCTCGGCAGCCCCGGGCGGCTCGCGGAGATGTCGGCCGCGGCGCGGCGACTCGCGCGGCCGGACGCCGCGCGCGTGATTGCGGACAAGGCGCTCGAGCTCGCCGGTGCTCGGACGCGAAACGGTAATTGAGGATTGAAAACCACGAACCAACGCCCATGCTCGGCCGCACTCGAAGGATTCATTTCGTCGGCGTCGGCGGTATCGGGATGAGCGGCATCGCCGAACTGCTCGCCAACCTCGGGTACGAGGTGGCCGGATCGGACGTGAAACGATCCGACGTCACCGATCGGCTCGAAACGCTCGGGGTCCGCCTGTGGTCCGGGCACGACGCCGCCCACGTTGGTGCGGCCGACGTCGTCGTGGTGTCGTCGGCGATTCGCTCCGACAACCCGGAGGTTGCCGAAGCCAGGCGACGGAATATTCCGGTGATTCCGCGTGCCGAGATGCTCGCCGAGTTGATGCGGCTGCGCTACGGCATCGCGATCGCGGGGGCCCATGGCAAGACCACCACCACGTCGATGGTGGCGCTGATTCTCGAGCGTGCCGGGCTCGATCCGACGGCCGTCATCGGCGGCCGGCTCAGCGCCTTCGGCAGCAACGCACGCCTGGGCAGCGGCGATTACATGGTCGTCGAAGCGGATGAAAGCGATCGCTCTTTTCTCAAGCTGTCGCCCTCGATCGCGGTCATCACGAACCTCGATCGGGAGCACATGGAGAGTTACGGCAGCTGGGAGAACCTGCAGCAGGCCTTCGCCGACTTCGCCAACAAAGTGCCGTTCTACGGCGTGGTCGTGGCGTGCGCGGACGATGCGGCTGTCAGAGAGCTTCTGCCGAAACTGACGTGCCGTGTCATCACCTACGGCCTGAATGGCCGGCGCGCCGACATCGTCGGCAGGAACATGCGGCTCGAGGCGTTCGGATCGGCGTGCGACGTGGTTCAGCAGCAGGCTGACGGGATCTCGAAAGACCTCGGCCAGGTTCGGCTTCGCGTGCCCGGCCGGCACAACCTGCTGAACGCGCTGGGCGCCATCGCGGTAGGGCTCGAAGCGGCCGTACCGTTTGCACGGATCGTCGCGGCGCTCGAGGAATTTCGCGGCGCCGAGCGCCGCTTTCAGATGCGCGGCGAAGCTCGCGGCGTGATGGTTGTAGACGACTACGGGCATCACCCGACGGAAATTAGCGCCGTCATCGACGCGGCGCGAGCCGGTATCGACCGGCGGGTCGTCGTGGTTTTTCAGCCGCACCGGTACTCGCGGACCAGCCAGTTGCTGCCTGAATTCGGTCTGGCGCTCGCCGCGGCGGATGAGGTCGTACTCACGGACATCTATGCCGCAGGAGAAACGCCGCTTGAAGGGGTGACCATCGAGGCCGTTGCAGCCGCCGTGCGCGCGGTGGGCTCCTGCCCCGTCCACGTCGTGAAGAACATCGACGCGTTGCCGGCCGCTGTCTCCGCGCTCGCGCGCGACGGGGATCTCGTGATCACGCTTGGCGCCGGATCGATTGGAACCGTCGCCGATCGGATTCTCGACCAACTGCGGGGCAGTCAGGCAGCGGGTGGAGACCGGTCCGCCGAAGCCGGAGGGAAAGAGGCGGACAGGTCGGACGAAGCCGGAGGCGAAGTCGGATGAGTGTCAAGGCGCCATCCGAGAAAAACTTTCGTCGCGCGCGCGCCAGGCCGGTGCGGCGCAAGGGGAGCCGCGGCTGGGGATCGTGGCGCGCCGTCGGCCACGTCGTCTGCGCCGCGCTGGGCGTGTACGCCGCGTACCGGGCATTCGATCTGGCCGTGAGCGCGTCGGCGCTGCGAGTCCGGCAGATTTCGGTGCACGGCAATGTGCGGCTGTCGGCGGGAGAAGTGCAGACGCTCGTGGGCAACCTCCGCGGCACGAGCATCCTGACCGCTGACCTGCCAGCCTCCCGCCGGCGCCTGCTCCTCTCGCCATGGGTCGCCGACGTCGCGCTGCGGCGCGTGCTGCCGTCGACGGTCGAAGTCTTCGTGTCGGAGCGGCGTCCGATGGGCCTGTGCCGGATAGGAAATCAAATGTACCTGGTTGATCGGCTCGGCATCGTGATCGACGAATTCGGACCGCAGTACGCGGAGTTCGATCTGCCGATTATCGACGGCCTCGTGCGACCCTCCTCGTCCGCCGAGCCGGCACTCGACGAGCGGCGGGCCGACCTTGCCGCGCGCGTGATCGACGCCATGGCCTCGCAGAAGGATCTCGCACAACGCGTGTCCCAGATCGATGTCGCCGATCTGCACGATGCCGTGGTGCTGCTCGACGGGGACCAGGCGCTGCTGCATCTCGGCGAGGATCGGTTCCTCGAGCGGTTGCAGTCGTATCTGGATGTCGCGTCGGCTCTGCGCGAGCGGGTGGCGGACATCGATTACGTGGATCTCAGGTTTGATCAGCGGATGTACGTCAGGTCCGTCACGGTCAAACACAAGCAGCCCTGATTGCCCCCGCCACGACGACGCTCGTCGAGGGAATCGGGGCGGCAGAGGCTGGTCGGTGAACGAGAGCGGCAGAAACGGGGGACCTCAGGTGGCACGCAAGGAACGATACCTGGTCGGGCTGGACGTCGGGACGTCGAAGATCTCCGCTATCGTCGGCGAGATCACCGACGACGGCGGGCTCGACATCATCGGGATCGGCCAGGCCGACTCGCGCGGCATCAGACGCGGCGTCGTCGTCAATCTGGAAGCCGCAGTCGAATCCATCAAGAAGGCCATCGACGAGGCCGAATTGACGGCGGGCGCCGAGATCGATTCCGTCCACCTCGGGCTGTCAGGCGCGCACGTGAAAGCATTCAACAGCCGCGGGGTCGTGGCCGTTGCGGGGAAGAATCGTGAGATCACGCGCGAGGATGTCCGGCGCGCCATAGACGCCGCGAAGGCCGTCGCGCTGCCGAGTGGCCGCGAGATTCTGCACGTGCTCCCGCAGGACTTCGTCGTGGACGAGCAGGACGGCATCGGCGCTCCCATCGGCATGACGGGAACCAGACTCGAAGTCAACGTGCACGTTGTGACGGGCAGCGCCTCGTCCACACAGAACATCGTGGCGTGCGTGAACCGGGCCGGCGTGGGCGTCATCGAGACCGTGCTCGAGCAGCTCGCTGCCAGTGAGTCGGTGCTGACCCACGACGAGAAGGAGCTCGGCGTGGCGATCGTGGACATCGGCGGCGGCACGACCGACTTTGCGATCTTCGAGCGCGGAAGCCTCTGGCACACCGGCGTCGTGGCCGTCGGCGGCGATCACTTCACCAACGATATTGCCGTCGGGTTGAGAACTCCGATTCCCGACGCGGAAAAAATCAAGCGCCGCTGCGGCTGCGCGTTGTCCGCCATGGTCGATGAAGACGAGACGATTGAGGTTGCGAGCGTGGGCGGACGCAAGGCCCGGGTGATGGCGCGCCGCATTCTCTCGGAGATTCTCCAGCCGCGCGCCGAGGAGATCTTTCATCTGTTGTGGGATGAGATCCGCCGCGCGGGGTTCGAGAAGTCGCTGAACTCGGGCATCGTGCTGACCGGTGGCGGCGCGATGCTCGAGGGCATGGCGGAGATCGGCGAGCAGATTTTCGATCTGCCGATCCGGCGCGGTGCGCCGGCGGTCGCCGGCGGGCTGGCCGACCATGTCAACAGCCCGGCGTACGCGACCGCTGTCGGACTGGTCATGTATGCGCATCGCAATCATGTCGGCGAGGTGGCGCGCCCGGTCGGCGCGGGCGCGTTCGGGCGCGTGGCCGGCCGACTGCGTACGCTGTTCAAGGAATTCTTCTAAGCCACGGAAGAACACGGAAGAACTCGGACCAGAGCAAGCGAAGACAGAGAACAAGGAAGAGAGAGAGCAAGGAAGACAGCGCAAGAGAACACAGAGAGTGCCACGCCGCATGGAAGCCGGGGCACGCTCGGCATCGTGGAAGAAATGAACGAAGGATCACGCGCTTGGAGGGGACACATGGCTGAAGGACATACGATGGCAACCGGCTCTGACGCATTGCGGCTGAAGCTCGATGAGACGGGGCGCTCGGGGGCGCGGATCAAGGTGGTTGGAGTTGGCGGCGGGGGAAGCAACGCTGTCAACCGGATGGTGGCGGCGGGGCTCGACGGCGTCGAGTTCATCATCGCGAACACCGATCGCCAGGCCCTGCATCTCAACGGCGCGCCCAACAAGCTGCAGATCGGCGCGAAGCTGACGAAGGGATTGGGCGCCGGCGCCGATCCGAACGTCGGCCGTCAGGCCGCCCTCGAGGATACCGAGAAGCTGATCGAGGCGCTCGACGGCGCCGACATGGTGTTCGTCACGACGGGGCTTGGCGGAGGCACCGGCACCGGCGCCGCCCCCGTGATCGCCAGCCTTGCGAGCGAGCTCGGCGCCTTGACGATTGCCGTCGTGACCAAACCGTTCAAGTTCGAAGGAAGGAAACGCCAGGTTCAGGCCGAGCAGGGCCTCGAAGAGCTCCGCGACTGCGTCGATACCGTGATCACGATCCCGAACGAACGGCTGCTCGCGACCATCGCCCGGACCACGTCGCTCACCGACGCGTTCTCGAGTGCGGACGACGTGCTGCGCCAGGCGATTCAGGGCATTTCGGATTTGATCCTGGTGCCCGGCCTGATCAACCTGGACTTCGCCGACGTGAAGACCATCATGGCCGGGATGGGTCTCGCGATCATGGGGACCGGGCTCTCCGAGGGCGAGGGTCGCGCCATGGCGGCCGCCAACGCCGCAATCTCCAGTCCGCTGCTGGAGGATGCGTCGGTGAAAGGCGCGCGGGGTGTGATCATCAACGTGACGGGCGGCCCGGACCTGTCGCTCATCGAGGTGAGCGAGGCCTCCGCGGTCATCCAGGAAGCGGCGCACGAAGACGCCAACATCATCTTCGGCGCCGTCGTCGATCCGAAGATGGAAGGCCGGGTCAAGATCACGGTGATTGCAACCGGATTCGATCGGCCGGTAGCCGCCAAGACGCCGGCTGCATCAGCTGCGCTGACGCCGGTGGACCTGCAATCGTACACGTCGTGGAAGCAGGAAACCGGCGAGCGCGCCGCCGCTGCCGGCGGCTCGCGCATCTCGTTCTCGCGCCGCGCCGTCCTCGAGCTCCCGCTCTCGCTTCCACAGGCGGCAGACGGCGCGCCGGAACCGTTCGTGGCAGGCGCCGAGTTCGAGCCGGTCTCGCCGCTCGACGTTCCGGCCTTCCTCAGACGGCAGAGCGAAGGCTGACGATTGCCGGTTGGCACGGCCTGGTTCACGACGGTGGTTGGCGGGCGTCAGCCGTCCCATCCCGACGGCGCGACCGCGCGTGGTAGACTAGATATATCCATGGCACGCGGGAGCGGCGGCGTCTGAGCGCCAGTCTGCGCACCGCAGCAGGGCCGTCGGCGTCACGACGCGGCGTCCGTCGCCGCCCACCGTAAGCTCGTTCCGGCATTCAATGAAGAACTGGGAACATCGGGAACGTGCGCGCGACGTGCTCGCGCGCGAGGTCGGCTACGTGCGCAAGCCGCACGGCGGCCGCCTCCGCGTCGCACTGGCCTTTCCAAACACGTACTACGTCGGCATGTCGAGCCTCGGTTTCCAGACCGTGTACCGCCTCTTCAACGATCTGGACGACGTGGTGTGCGAGCGGGTGTTCCTGCCCGCGAAGCAGGAGCTGAAGGCGCAACTGGAGTCCGCCACCCCGCTCTTGACGCTCGAATCGCAAACCCCCGTCGCGGATTTCGACGTGTTCGCGTTTTCCGTGTCGTTCGAGTGGGACTACACGAATGTCGTCACGCTCCTGCGGCTCGCCGGTCTGCCGCCGCGCGCGGCGGACAGGAATTCGCGGCATCCGCTCGTCGTGATAGGCGGCGCCGTAACCTTCGTGAATCCCGAACCGCTCGCGATGTTTGCCGACGTGATCGCCGCCGGCGAAGGGGAGCTGCTCGTTCCAACGCTTACGACCACGGTCCATGCCGCCGAGGATCGCGAGGATCTGTTCCGCCGGCTTACAACGGCACGCGGCTTCTATATTCCGTCGTTCTATGACGTTCACTACGGCGCCGACGGGACCATCGAGGCGTTCGAGCCGAAGAGTGGCACCGGCGCGCCACCGGTGGTGAAGAAGGCCGCCGTCAAAAGCATCGATCGCCTGGATCCCCCGGCGACGTCGATCTTCACGCCCGAGACGGAGTTCGGGTCGCGGTTCCTGATCGAGGTCGTGCGCGGCTGCGCCAACCTGTGTCGCTTCTGCTGGGCCGGCTACAACTATCTGCCCGTGCGCGCCTTTCCGGCTGACCGCATCCTCGAGCTTGCCGCACAGGCAAGGCAGTACTCGAACAAGGTCGGCCTCGTCTCGATCGCCTTGTGCGACCATCCGGAAATCGAACGCATCCTGACCGGCCTGCTCGACATGGGCTACTCGATCAGCCCCGCGTCGCTTCGGCTCGACGACCTTACGGAGCCGATCGTCAGGCTCCTGCGCAAAAGCGGCGAACGGTCGATCACGATCGCCCCCGAGACCGGATCGGATCGCCTCCGGCGCGTGATCAACAAGACGGTCACCAACGATGAGATTCTGGCGGCAACCGAGCTGATTTTCGCAAACGGCATCGACAACCTGAAGCTCTACTACATGATCGGGCTGCCGACGGAGACCGATGATGATCTGGCAGCGATTCGAGATCTGACGACCGCGATGCGCGACGTCATGCTGAAGCACGGCCGCCCCCGCGGCCGACTCGGGCGCATCGTCGGGAGCGTGAACCCCCTCATTCCGAAGCCGGGGACGGCGTACCAACGGCTGCCGATGGAGGACCCCGCGATCACCGACGCCAAAGGGAAGCGCCTGCGGCAGATGTTGTCGGGGCTCGACAACGTGTATTTCAATATCAAGTCCGAGCGTCATTCGTATTACCAGGCCCTGCTCTCATTGGGCGATCGCCGCGTGGCTTCCACGATCGAAGCCGCCGAGCGCAACGGCGGCCAGTGGCGCGCGGCCGTGGCGGAGACCGGTCTCGACGCTGCGTTCTTCATCTTCCGCGACCGGACCCATGATGCGGTGCTCCCGTGGGACATCATCGACGGTGGCATGAAGTCGTCGTTCTTCCAGGCGGAGTTCGACAAGGGACTCCGCGAGGAATGGACCCTGCCGCCCAAACGCCAGAAGGAAAATGCAAGGTTTCTCCCGGTTCTGTAGCCCGCGCGTCCCGCCGCGCGAGACGTTCTTCACTACTCCGGGGAAAGCACGGAGCTACGACGCGACGGCCGCTTGCGCCTCGTACTCGGCGTACGCCTGCAGGATGAGATCGCGAAGGCGGTCCTGCGCCGTGACGTCGCCGATCGGCCGCAGCAGCGAGTAGCTGCGCCGCTCTCCGTTGACCGAGTACTGACGCGCCGGGAACGTGACGTTGCGACCATTGCCGGTCTTGCGCTCCCACACCGCAAAGCCGATCAACTTCAAGCCTTCGAGCGGTCCGTGCGTGAAGTGCAGCTCGGCCTCCGCGAGTTTTCCGGGCGGGTTCCCCTTGTCGTTCGGCACAATCTTGATCGTCATCGTGTCTTCTCCTCTCGGCTGGCGAGTCCGCCGCAGGAAGCGCAAAGGAGGTGCCGGTCGAAACGGGTCGAACGCTGCGCGCGGATGGTGCTGTGAGGATTGGAGTTGGCGCGCGTCCCCGCGCGACCCGGCGGCAGGTGGCGGCGGGCGCCCCGGCCAACGGTCAACGGCAGTTGCGATCAGTCGCCGAGAAGGATCACCTGGGCCATCGCAAGCGCGTCGGAATGTGTGATGGTCAGCAGCGAAGATCGAACACGCAGGCGATCGGCGTGGACCGCGGCCGCGCCATGCAACCGCAGTTGCGGCGGCCCGGAGAAGCGGACGACTTCGATGTCCTTCCAGCGGACGCCGCGCGAGTGGCCGGTCCCGAGCGCTTTCATCGCCGCTTCCTTCGCGGCAAACCGTCCGGCGAGGTGGGGAACCGGATTGCGGCGTCGCGTACAATAGGCGATCTCACCATCGGTGAACACACGGCGCAGAAAGCGGTCGCCGTACCGCTCAAAAGTCGTGGCGATGCGGGGAATATCGGTGGCGTCGAATCCAAGTCCGAGAATGTTCATGACCTTGCCTCAGCCTAGCGGCGCTTTCGAGTGGACGCAAGCGCCATGGGGCGCCGTCCTGCGGTGCGGACCGCTGGCAGCGCTGGCAGAGCACTTCTTCACGGCGAACGACTTGACGCTGCGCGGCGATCTCCAGGAATGGAATGCCCTGGCCGGCTATGTCGGGGTCGATCAGACGGACTTCTTGACTGTGCGCCAGCTCCACGGCGCCGGCGTCGCCGCCGCCTCCAGCGATCGACCCCGCCCCTGGTCTTCCCCCGAAGCCGACGCCATCGTCAGCAACGATCCGTCAGCGGCGATCTCGGTGCGCGTGGCCGATTGCGTTCCGATCCTGCTCGCCGACGACACGGGCCGCCGGGTGGCGGCCATCCACGCGGGCTGGCGCGGCACGGCGAAGCGCGCCGTGATCGCGGGGATCGAGGCGATGCGGGCGCTGTACGGGGTCAGGCCCGAACGGCTCACCGCCGCGGTCGGCCCGTGCATTGGCCCATGCTGTTACGAAGTGGGCGAAGATGTGCTCGACGGGTTCCGGGCGGCGGGTCACCACCCTCAGATCCTTGACGCGTGGTTTGTGCCGGCGGAAGCCGGCACGCTCAGGCTGGACCTGTGGCGCGCCACGCGCGACCAGCTCGAGGGCGCAGGGCTGCTATCGCCGAACGTCCATATTTCGGAGCTGTGCACGAAGACACACGCGCACGTGTTTCATTCGTATCGGGCACACGGAAAAGCGGCGGGCCGCATGGTGGGCGTGATTCGGCCTAAAGCACTGCTGATTGGCGATTGCTGATTGTCGATTCCGATCCCATCAATCAGCATTCAATCAGCGATTTTTTAGCCGCGCCTCGGCTTCATCCATCCCGAGGTTCGAAAGCCGATCGGCTTCCTCGTTGAATTCGCGGCGGACGTGCTCGAATCTCACATCGTCGAGCTCCGCGACGAGAAGGCGCGCGCGAACGTAAAGCGGCTGTAGTCCGGGGTTCTTGACCTTGTATTCGCCGCGCATCTGCTTGACCAGCAGTTCCGAGTCGGCGCGAATCTGCACGCGGCTGACGTTATTCTCGACGGCCCACCGCAGCGCCGCCAGAAGGCCGTTGTATTCGGCCACGTTGTTGGTGGCGATGCCCAGTGGGCCATGCAGTTCGTCGAGGACGGTGCCGTCGGCCGACTGGATGCGGACGCCATACCCGGCAGGGCCCGGGTTGCCGCGGGCGCCGCCGTCGATATAAGCGACGATCATTGAGGGAGTCAGGAGGGTTGAGCCGCGCCGCCAGGCGCCGCAGCTGGGACGAAATAGAGGATCCGCGTGCAGCTGTCGCACTGGTGCAGGCCGTCGTTCCGCCGGACCTCGTTGAACATCTGCGGCCGCAGTCGGACATGGCAGACAGTGCAGAGGCCGTCGCGCGCTTCGGCCACGGCGACACCTTTGCGCCCATGGGCCACGCGCTCGAAGAGCGAAAGCGCATCGCGCGGCAGCATGGCGACGATCTCCTTGCGCGCGGCCGTCAGCCGCGCCAGCTCCTGCTCGATCTCCGCACGCTCGGCCTCGAGGATCTTCTGGTCGCGCGCCACGACGGTCTGCTCGGCTTTGAGCGCTGATTCGGCCGCCTTCAGCTCCGCGGCAAACGTTTCCGCCTGCTCCATGTGCTCGAGCAGTTTGTCTTCGTGAGCTCGCACGTCGTGCTCGGCAGCGGCCATCTCCTTCTGCATCGCCTGGTATTCCTTGTTGGTCTTGACCTCCATCAATTGCCCTTTGTACTTGGACAACCGGCCCTGGACCGCCGCCAACTCTCTTTCGACCTCGCGCCGGGCCGTCTGGCCGGCGGTGATCTGCTCCTTCACGCTCGAGACATGCGCCGTTTTCTCGGCGACCCGTGTTTCCAGCGCCTGAAGGGCGGCCGGCAGTTCCGCGATGCGACGCCGCGCGCGATCGGCGGCGAGATCAAGGTCCTGAAGCTGGATGAGGTGCTGGAGATCTGGATGCATCAAAAAGAATTGCTGATTGGGCACTGCTGATTGTCGATTGCCGCCGCATGCCGATTGTCGATTGGCAACTCCGGCCGATTGCGACCCCCAATCAACAGTCAGCAATCAACAATCAGCAATTAAATGGGCCCACCAGGATTCGAACCTGGGACAGGCCGGTTATGAGCCGGCGGCTCTGACCGCTGAGCTATGGGCCCGCACGAAAGTCTAAAGGGAAAAGGTAAAAGGGAGAAGGCAAAAGGAATCGTTCCCTTTCGGCCTCTTCCCTTGTCCCTTCACCGGGTAGCGGATTATGTCCGTCCTTCCAGGAAGGCGCGGAGCTTCCGGGAGCGCGACGGATGGCGCAGCTTGCGGAGCGCCTTCGCCTCGATCTGCCGGATGCGCTCGCGGGTGACCGCGAAACTCTGGCCGACCTCTTCCAGCGTGTGCTCGCTGCCGTCGCCGACGCCAAACCGCATCTTGATCACCTTCTCTTCACGCGGCGTGAGCGTCTTCAACACCGAGTCGGTCTGTTCCTTCAGGTTCAGATTGATGACCGCGTCCGAGGGGGACACGACCTGCCGATCCTCGATGAAATCGCCAAGATGCGAGTCTTCCTCTTCGCCGATCGGTGTTTCCAGCGAGATCGGCTCCTGCGCGATCTTGAGGACCTTCCGGACCTTCGAAACCGGGATGTCCATCCGTTTCGCGATCTCCTCGGAGGTTGGCTCGCGACCGAGCTCCTGCACCAACGCGCGCGAGGTGCGAATCAGCTTGTTGATCGTCTCGATCATGTGAACCGGGATCCGGATGGTTCGGGCCTGGTCCGCAATCGCACGCGTGATCGCCTGGCGAATCCACCACGTCGCATACGTCGAGAACTTGTACCCGCGGCGGTATTCGAACTTGTCCACCGCCTTCATCAGCCCGATATTGCCTTCCTGAATCAGGTCGAGGAACTGCAACCCGCGGTTGGTGTACTTCTTCGCGATCGAGACCACGAGCCGGAGGTTGGCTTCGACGAGCTCCTTCTTGGCCTGTTCCGCCTGGACCTCGCCCCGGGCGATGGTCTCGAGCGTGCGCATCAGCTGGTCCGGCGTCTCTTCGAGCTCGTCGGCCATCGCCTTGACCTGGACCTTGAGCTCCTTCTGCTGCCTGAGGAGATTCTTCTTGTCGTCCTCCTTCAGGCGGCTCTTCTTGTTCTTCGGGTTGACCTGCCGCTCGATGTGATCGATTTGCCGCTTGACGCGCATGACCGCTTCGACCGACTCCTTGATCTGGTCGATCATGCGGCGCTTGATGTTCTCGGTGAACTCGATCTTGCGGATCAACTTCGAGAGCTCGACGCGCGCCCGCAGCGACTCGCCCCGCACCCGGCGGTACTTGCGCTTGTCGCGGGTCGTCGCCCCTTTCAGCGTCCTGTCCAGCTTTTCCTTGCACTTCTCGACCGCCTGCCACGCTTTGCGCACGGCCTCGATCTGCCGGACCACCTGCCTCTTGCGGTCGTCGATTTTTTCGTCGGTGAGCTCTTCGTCCACGAACGTAACGAGTTCGCGGATGCTGCGCTCGTCCGCCTTCAGCGCGTCCCCCATCTGCATGATGGCGCGCGCAATGGTCGGCGTGCGCGAGATCGACTTGATCACTGCGAGCTTGCCGCGCTCGATCCGCTTGGCGATCTCGACTTCTCCTTCACGCGTGAGGAGAGGGACCGTGCCCATTTCCCGGAGATACATCCGGACGGGATCGTTCGTCTTGTCGAGCGCCCCAGGCGTGAGATCGAGCTCGAGCTCCTCGGCTCCTTCGCCGGTTCGATCGAGCAGCTTGTCTTCCCGATATTTCTGCTCCGAATCGACGACTTCAATCCCCGCGCTGCCGAACGTGCTGAAGAGGTCATCGAGCTCATCAGACGACGTGATGTCGGCCGGGAGCAGTTCGTTGACCTCGTCGTACAGCAGATAGCCTTTTTCCTTGCCGATAGAGATGAGCTGCCTCACCTCATCATATTTTTCTTCGATCGACAACGGCGTGTCCTCCTACAGCTCCGCGCTTTCTTACGAACGACTTTCCACTTCGATGAGCGACTCGCGCCGCTGCAACAGGGCCTGCTTCCTGACGAGCAGGGCATCCATGCCCCCCTCGGCGCCCTGTCCCAGCTCCTGCAGCCGGCTCAATTCCCGCTGAATCTCGCCCAAATCGCGATCGACTCGCAGCTTCTTGAGCGCCCTGACGCAATCCACTGCGGCGCCAGGAGGGCTGGACTGACGGCAGATTTCGTCGATCACGCCGGCTTCCCCCTTGCTTAGACGCTCCAGCAGCGTCCGAGGTATGGAGTCCGCCGGCCATCCCTGCAGGGATCGGGCCTGTTGAACGATCAGGCCCGCCGAGAGCCCATCCAGATCCCCCTCTTCGAGCTCTGCGAGGGCCGCAATGGCTCCTGCCGGATCCTTCATGATGGCCCAAATCAAGCCCCGTTCGGCCGGCTTGATTTGTCCCAGCGGGGGCAACGTTCGCTCTTCGACGGCGGTCTGACGGTGCACCGCAGCCTTGCGGATTTCCGTCCGAACCACCTCTTCAGTAATCCTCGCCTTGTGCGCCAGTCTGTCCGCAAACTGGTCACGGGCCGCGGCATCCGGAATACGCGCGGCCACCGCCAGCATCGCGTTCAGAAACTCGCGCCGGCTCTCGTCCTTTGAGAAGTCGTGCCCGGCCGACGCCCGGTCGAGCAGATGCTCGAGGTAAGGCCGCGACTGGCGCAGCCTCTCCTGATAGGCCGGCCCCCCCGATTTCCGAATGAAATTGTCCGGATCATCCCCGGACGGCAGCATCGCGACATTGACCTGAAAACCTTCCGCGACAAGCAGCTCCGAGGAACGCGCGGCGGCCCCCTGGCCCGCGGCGTCGGGATCGAAGCTGAGGACGACTTTGGACGCGAATCGTTTCAACAGCTTCGCCTGTGCTGACGTCAGTGCCGTTCCAGACGATGCGACGACGTTCGTGATTCCAGCCTGGTATGCCTGGGCGAAATCGAAGTATCCCTCCACCATGACGGCGTGTTTTGCGCGCGTGATAGCGGCTTTGCTGAGGTGCAGCCCGTACAGCGTGCGCCCCTTCACATAGATCGGCGTTTCCGGCGAATTCAAGTACTTGGGCTGCTGCCCCTCCTCCATCGCCCGCCCGCCGAACGCCACGATCGCGCCGTTATCGCGGTAGATCGGGATGATCAGCCGGTTTCGAAACCGATCCACCACCGTCCCTTCGTCCCGTTGGAGCGCCAATCCGCTCCGCAGCAACAGCGGCAGCGGGAATCCCTCCTTGAGCAGCCGGGCCTTGAGCGCCTCGCGGGACGCCGGAGCGTACCCGGCGCCAATCCGCTCAATCGTGTCCGCGGTCAGGCCGCGATCCTCGAGTTGGCGCCTGGCTGCGGCCGCCGCGGGGGTCCCCAATTGCTCGCGGAACCACCCTGCCGCGACTTCGTGGGCCTTGAGCAGGGAATCGCGATCGCGCTGTCCTTCCGCATCCTGCCTGGAATCCTCGGGCTCGGGCACGGCCAAGCCGGCGCGCGCGGCGAGTTGGCGGACGGCCTCCGGGAACGTGACCTTGTCAAAGAGCTCGACGAACTTGATGGCGTCGCCGCCGACGCCGCAACCAAAGCAATAAAAGAACCCTTTTTCGCCGTTCACCTGGAACGACGGCGTTTTCTCGCCGTGGAAGGGGCACAATCCCTTCCACGCCGTGCCGCTTCGCCGGAGCTGCACGGCCCGTTCCTGTACGACCTGCACGATGTCCGCGTGCGACTTGAGGTCGTCGATGAAGGATGCTGGAAAAAGCGACATATCAGTGCAATTCGCCTTACTCCTTCAGTTCAACCACCGTCACTCCGCCCCCACCCTGGTTATCGGGCGCGGGGGCAGCGTTTGACACGAACGGATGCGTGCGGAGGAACTCGGCAATCGCGCGGCGCAGCTGGCCGGTGCCGTATCCGTGGATGATGCGCACGGACTTGACCTCGCTCAGCAGCGCGTCGTCGAGGAATTTCTCCGTGCGAGCCAACGCCTCCTCGACGTGGGCGCCGATGACGTTCAACTCGGTCGACGATCCCTCGCGCGGCTGCCACTCGACATTGACCCGCACGCGGGCCGGCTGCGCATTCACCGTCGCGGCGGGGGTGACGACACGGAGCTCGTCCACTCGCGCGCGCAGCCGTTTGCCGCGCACGTCCACTTCTGCTTCGCGATCGTGCAGCGCCTGCACGACCCCCTCGAGGCCGAAGGCGCCGACGAGCACGCGATCGCCGATTGCCGGCGCGCGGGCCGGCTCCATCCGCGCCACCGGTGTGGCCTCCGCCGCGTCGGGATGCGCGCGCAGCCGTTCGCCAATAGCCTCGACGGCGGCCCGGGCTTCGGCCCGAGCCGCGCCCGTTTCGCCGGTGGGGATGAGGCGGGGCGCCATCCTCCGCTCCGCATCCGCCGCCAGCGCCTCGGTCCGTGCTTTGAGCGCGTCTACGACGGTATCGATCTCGCGGCGGGCATCCCGCAGGCGCTCCTCGATCCGTTCGTCGAGGCGGCGCTTGAACGTGTCCTCGCGGTTGCGCAGCTCCTGATCGCGTACCTGCAGCCTGGTCCCCGCCTCGGCGAGCGTCTCCCGCTCGCGCACAGCGAGTCGCCGTTCGTGATCGAGCGACTGCAGGTCGCGCTCGATCTTGGCGAGGTGCTCGGCGAGCTGGGATTCCCGGGCGCTCCGATGTGCGCGCGCCTGTTCGATGACGTCGGCGGGCATCCCGAGGCGGTTGGCGATCTCGAGCGCAAGGCTGCTGCCGGGGGACCCATAGTTGAGCCGATAGGTCGGGGCGAACGTCTCTGGATCGAAACCAAACCCCGCCGCCATAACACCTTCGGTCGTCGACGCGTACGACTTCAGCGCATCGTAGTGCGTCGTCGCGATCACCATCGCGCCGCGGCGTCGGAAGTGGTCGATGATCGCCATCGCGAGCGCGCCACCTTCGAGCGGGTCGGTCCCGGCGCCCGCCTCGTCGAGGAGCACGAGCGAGGGCAGGATCAACGCTTTCTCCATCGAGACGATACTCGCGATGTGGGCGGAAAACGTGCTCAGGTTTGCCGAGATCGACTGCTCGTCGCCGATGTCGGCAAACACCGTGCGGAAGACGGGTATCTGTGAGCCGCCCGCGGCCGGGATCAGGATGCCTGCCTGCGCCATCACGGACAAGAGACCGGCGGTCTTGAGCGCAACCGTCTTGCCACCTGTGTTAGGTCCGGTGACGACAAGTACATTCGTCGGTGGGATTAGGACGACGTCAACGGGGACTGGGCCCTCGAATCGCGAATCGCGAGTCGCGATTCGCGGTTCGCTCTCTTCAGCGGATTCATCGCTGAGTCGCCGCCGCACGGCGGGGATGAGCAGCGGATGCCTACCGGCGCGGATCTCGAGTCGGCCATCCGTCGCGATTGCCGGCTCGGTCCCATCGATGAGCAGCGAAAACTGCGCGCGGGCCTGGAGCACGTCGAGCTCGGTTGCCGCCTGCACGGTGCGCTCGAGATCGCCTCCGCGGCGGCGGAACGCATCGGTCAGCTCCAGCAGAATACGACGGACTTCCTCTGCCTCCTGCTGCTCGAGCGCGACGATGTCGTTGTTGATTTCAACCGTGCTGAGCGGCTCGAGAAAGAGACTGGCGCCGCTGCCCGAGCTGCCGTGCACGATTCCGGGAATCGCGGAGCGATGTTCAGATCGAACGACGAGCACGTAGCGTCCATTGCGATCCGTGACGATCTGCTGCTGCAAGTATTTGGAGGTGTCCTTGCCGCGCAGATACGATTCCAGCGTGCCGCGCAGACGCGTACGCTGTTTCCGCAATCGATCCCGCACGCTTCGGAGCTCAGGACTTGCGTCGTCCATCACCTCGCCGGCCGGATCGATCTTGCGGCGGATGTCGGATATCTCGGCGTCGAACGTGGCAGACCCGTCTGCGATCGCGCGAAGAATCGGGCAGGCACCGCGGGCGCGCCGGACCGACGCGCAGGTCACGTCGACCGACGCGAGAAACGAGCCGAGTGCGAGGAGGTGTCCGGCGTCGAGCGCTCGTCCGTCGACCCCAAGCGAGCTCAGTATAGCGTCGAGGTCCGCGGGGGCGTGAAGGCCGATCTGATTGTCCGCCAGGAACCGTACGGTTTCCGAAGTCGCGGCAAGCGCGGTCGCAACCGCGCGCGGCTCCGTCTGAGGCTCGAGTAACGCCAGGCGCGCGGCTCCGGGCGGGGTCTGCGCAAAGCGGCAAACCGCCTCGACAATCCGATCGAACTCAAGGGCCCTCAGGGCGCCTGCATGCATCGGGCTGAATAGGAATGAATGACCCGGGGACAGGACAATCCCTAACTATATAGTAAAGCTTCTGTTAGGTTCCATAACGTTCTGGCCGATCCGCAGACGCTCAGGTTCTTCAGGGTTCTACTTCGTTCTGCAGGGTTCTACTGGGTTCGCCGCGACTAAGGTGGGCCGACGAACCAAGAGAACCTTGAAGAACCTGGTAGAACCCGGTAGAACCTCGTAGAACCTTGGGATTAAGGAAGATGGTTGATCGCGCTGGCAATCGCAGCGGCGCCGAATCCGTTGTCGATGTTGACGACGGAAACCCCGCTTGCGCAGCTGTTTAGCATTGCCAGAAGCGCGGTAATTCCGCCGAAACTTGCGCCGTATCCCACGCTCGTCGGGACCGCGATGACCGGAGCGTCCACCAGGCCGCCGACGACGCTCGGGAGTGCGCCCTCCATGCCGGCGACGACGATGACGACGTGGGCGGCCGTCAGGCGGGCGTGCTCGGCGAGCAGGCGGTGGAGTCCGGCGACGCCGACGTCGTACAGCCTATCCACCGTATTTCCCATGATTTCGGCGGATGTCACAGCTTCCTCGGCGACCGGAAGGTCTGCCGTGCCGGCAGCTGCCACCAGAATAGTGCCCCGGCCCGGCGGCATGGAGGTCAAGCGTAATGTTATGGTTCGCGCCTGTTCGTGGAATGATGCAGCGGGCAGTCGCTCGCGGATCGCCTCGTAGGCGTCGCGGGTGGCCCGGGTCACCAACAGGTTATGGCCGGCTGCGACGATTCGTTCTGAAATAGCAGCGATTTGTTCGGGAGTTTTTCCCGGACCGTACACCACTTCGGGAAACCCCTGACGCACGCTTCGATGATGATCGACTCGCGCGAAGCCCAGGTTTTCATAGGGAGACTGGCGCAGATATTGAAGGAGCTGTACATGCGCCGACTCAGGTGTGACGGCGCCGGACCGCACTTCCTCGAGTAAATCGCGGAGCTGAAGGCGGTTCATGGCTCCAACAGGGAAGGGGTCGTTGATCTGTTTGCGAGCCGAGCTGTAATATTATCGTTTGTGTTGCGTGACGGATTCATTCCTCTATGACGCCTCTTGAGACTCTGATCCTCGTCCTGTATTTTTTCGTTCTCAGCATCCTGGCAATTTACGGGTGGCACCGCTATTACCTTGTGTATCTTTACACGAAAAACAAGGGTAACGTGCCGCTCCCGGTGCCGGAGATGCCGGTGCTGCCGCGCGTCACCGTGCAGCTGCCGATCTTCAACGAGATGTATGTCGCCGACCGGCTGATCGATGCCGTCTGCGAGATGGACTACCCGCGCGAGCTGTTCGAAATCCAGGTTCTGGACGACTCAACGGACGAGACGACATCGATTGCCGCGCTGGCCGTTCGACGCCACGCGTCGCGTGGATTCAACATCCGCTACATGCACCGGGTCGATCGAACGGGGTACAAGGCCGGTGCGCTCGAAGCGGGGCTGGCGGAATCCACCGGTGAGTTCATCGCCATCTTCGACGCGGACTTCATCCCCCCGTCCGACTTCCTGATGCGGACGCTGCCGCACTTCGGAGCCGACCCGCGAATCGGCATGGTGCAGGCGCGATGGGGCCACATCAACCAGGACTATTCGCTCCTCACCAAGATCCAGTCGATTCTCCTCGACGCGCATTTCGTGCTCGAGCACGGCAGCCGCCACCGGGCCGGCTGTTTCTTCAATTTCAACGGCACCGCGGGCGTCTGGCGGCGGGAAGCGATTGCCTCCGCCGGGGGCTGGCAGCACGACACGCTGACCGAGGATCTCGATCTCAGCTACCGGGCGCAGCTTGCCGGCTGGCGTTTCGTGTTTCTTCCCGACGTGGTGTCGCCCGCCGAAGTGCCCGTCGAGATGAACTCGTTCAAGTCGCAGCAGCACCGCTGGGCGAAGGGCTCCATCCAGACGTGCATGAAGCTGCTGCCGAGAATTCTTCGCTCGAACCAGCCGCTCTCCGTGAAAGCGGAAGCGTTCTTTCACCTGTCGGCCAACTTCAACTACCTGTTGATGTCGCTGCTCTCGATCCTGATGTTCCCCGCCATGTGGGTGCGCTACAACATGGGATGGAGCGAGATGCTCATCATCGACGTCCCGCTCTTCTGCGCGGCCACCGCCTCGATTGGCGTCTTCTACGTCAAAGCGCAGCGTGAGCTGTATACCGACTGGCGGCAGCGCATGAAGTACCTGCCGTTCCTGATGTCAATCGGGATTGGTCTGTGCGTCAACAACACGCGCGCCGTGCTCGAGGCACTCTTCCACAAGCAGAGCGAGTTCGCGCGGACTCCGAAGTACGGCATCGAACGCGACAGCGACGAGTGGGTGGGCAAGAAGTATCACCAGTCGGTGGGCGTGCAGCCGCTTATCGAGCTGGCGCTCGGCCTGTATTTTACCGCCACGGTCTTTTACGCACTGGTGAATCAGATCTATGCGACGCTCCCGTTCCTGATGCTCTTCCAGATCGGATTTCTTTATACCGGTCTCCTGTCGATCCTCCAGCAGTACACCGGCGAGAGCGTCATGCTCAAGGCGCCGGAAGTCGCGAAATAGGCTCAGGCCTCAGCGTACAGATTGGCAGGCGCGTGCTTGCACCTGCACCCTGAGCCATGTACCCTGCCAGCCTGTACCCGGTACTCCAGTCCTGAGCCCTTTTATTTAAAGGAGCGGCCATGAACTTCACGCGTGTCGCGACGGCGGCCCTCGCCGCCTGGGTCCTGTACATGGTCATGGGATACCTCGTCCACGGCGTGCTGCTGAGGGATCTCTACATGCAGTACGCCGGTGTGATGCGCCCGGAGGCGCAGGCCCAAACCATTCTGCCGGTCAACTTTGGCGTGGTGCTGGTCGGGTTCTTCGCATTTGCCTACGCCTACGCGAAGGGGTACGAGGGCGGGAACGCTCTGCAGGAGGGGTTGCGCTTCGGCGTGCTCGTGGGGATCATGCTGTGTACGTTCGGGACCATCTGGGAGTACATGGTCTGGCCGGTGGGCCGGCGCCTCCTTGCCGCGTGGTTGGTCGACTACATCGTGGAGTTCGCCCTTTACGGAATCGTTGTCGGGCTGATTTACAAGCCTGCGGCCGTGCTCACCAAACGGGTGGCGCTCTAGAGACAGCCCACGGGCCGCCGGCCGCTGGCATGGAACCGCCCGGGTCCCGAATTGATATGATGAATTTATGACGACGGAAGCAAAACCGAAAGCGGGACTGGAAGATGTCGTAGCGGCCTCGTCGGCCATCTGCTATCTGGACGGCGATCGCGGTGTGCTCGCGTATTACGGGTACGACATCCATGACCTCGCTCGCGGTGTGTCGTTCGAAGAAGTCTGTTACCTGCTGTGGCACGGCCGGCTGCCGAACCGCGCCGAGCTTGGGGATCTTCAATCACAGCTTGCAGCCGCCCGCCCCTTGTCCGAGCCGATCCTGCGGCTGATGAAGCAGCTGCCTGCCTCCGACGGTATGGACATGCTGCGGACCTTGACGTCTGCGCTCGGCCAGTACGATCCGGAAGCCTCGGACAACTCGCAGGCGGCCAATTACCGCAAAGCCGTGCGCCTGACCGCGCAGATCGGAAGCACTGTCGCGACATATGGCCGCATGCAAGCGGGCGGCGGCCCGATCCAGCCGGATCCGGCGCTCGGGCATGCGGCGAACTTCCTGTACATGCTCACCGGCACGCGCCCGAGCGCGCTCTCGACCCATGCGTTCGACGTGGCGCTCGTGCTGCATGCGGATCACGAGCTGAACGCGTCCACGTTTGCCGCGCGTGTCGCGGCCGCCACGCTGACGGATCTCTACTCCGCGATTGTCGGCGCCATCGGCGCGTTGAAGGGGCCGCTCCACGGCGGCGCAAACGCCGACGTGATGCGGCTGCTGATTGAAATCGGCCCCGAGGCGCCCCCCGAGCGAATCGAAGAATCCATTCGCGCCAAGCTGGCCACGAAGATCAAGATTCCCGGGTTCGGGCATCGTGTGTACCACACGGAGGATCCGCGGGCAACCCATCTGCGGCGGATGTCGAAGGAGCTTGGCGAGCGCGCCGGGAATACGCGCTGGTTCGAGATGTCGCAGCGGATCGAGAACCTCGTCAAGGCCGAGAAGAAGCTGTACCCGAACGTCGACTTCTACTCCGCCTCGACGTACTACACGCTCGGGATTCCGATCGATCTGTTCACGCCGATCTTCGCGGTGAGCCGCATTTCGGGCTGGGCCGCACACTGCCTGGAACAGTACGCCAACAATCGCCTGATTCGTCCGCGCACCGATTACATCGGTCCGGAGTACCCGCAGACGGTCCTGCCGCTCGACCAGCGCTAGCGGACGGTCGCGATTCGCGGTTCGCGGGTTTGGCTCCTTCTTTGTGGCGTCCGCCTTCCGCCTTCGCGCGAAGCGCTACGGCGAGACCTCGACGAAGCTCGAAGAGCGAAGTCGGGGCGGAGGCTGGTTGGGCGGAAGGACTAGCGGCTGGCGGCAACACCGATCAAGGAATTGATTGTCCATTTTTCGGTAGCGCACACGAGTCGTGTGCCCGTATCCTCGTGCCCATGATGATGCTGCCGACTCCCGCTGAGATGTATCGTGCGCTGGTCGAACGCGATCAGTCGTTCGAGGGGCTGTTCTTTGCCTGCGTCCGGACGACCGGTATCTTCTGCCGCCCGACCTGCCGTGCGAGGAAGCCGAAGCCGGAGAATGTCGAGTTCGCGTCGACGATTCAGGAAGCGCTGCACCGCGGGTATCGGCCGTGCCTCATCTGCGATCCGATGTCGGCGGCGGCCACCGCGCCCAACTGGCTTGCCCCGCTCGTGGACGAGATGCAGCGGCAGCCGGACGTGCGCCTGCGCGACCACGACCTGCGCGTGCGCGGTCTCGATCCCGTTCAGGTGCGCCGGAGCTTCAAGCGCAGCTTCGGCATGACGTTCCAGGCCTATCAGCGCGCGTGCCGGCTCGGCACCGCGATGCGCGCACTGCACGACGGGTCCCCCACGCTCGATGCGGGCCTCGACGCGGGATTCGAGTCCGACAGCGGCTTCCGCGCCGCGTTCGCACGCGTCTTCGGCGAGACGCCCGGTGAGGCCCGCGACACGGCACTGCTGACAGCCACATGGATCGAAACACCACTCGGCCCGATGCTCGCCATCGCGGGAGACCGCGGCCTCGAGTTGCTCGAGTTCGTCGACAGGCGGGCGCTGGAGACGGAGCTTCGCGAACTGCGCCGGTCCCTTGGGAGTGCGATCGTGCCTGGTGATGATCCGATCCTGCAGCAGACGCGCCACGAGCTTCGGGAGTACTTCGAAAGACGACGACAGGCGTTCACCATGCCTCTCAATCAACGGGGTTCTGATTTCCAGCTGAAGGCGTGGCGCGCGCTCTCCCGTATCCCATACGGCGAGACGCGGAGCTACGCGGACATGGCGCGCGAGGTCGGATCCCCCGCGGCGGTCCGGGCCATCGGGCGCGTCAATGGCCAGAACCGCATCGCGATCGTCGTTCCCTGTCACCGCGTGATCCGATCAGATGGATCGCTCTGCGGGTACGGCGGCGGCAGATGGCGCAAGCACTGGCTCCTCGAGCACGAACAGTCACGTCGGGATTCATAAACAGAAGGACAGGAGGTCAGAAGAAATCTTCAAAAAGAGTCGTCTGATCTCCTTGCCTCCTGTAAGAACACGCCAACCGCCAACCGCGAACCGCGCGCCGCGAACCGCGAGTCCGCGAGTCGCGATCTGCGAGCCATCCCTGAATGCTATAATTTGCTGTTCCTGGCCCGCTAAGTCATTCATGAATCAGCTCTTTATACGCAACTTCTCCGTCATCGCCCATATCGACCACGGCAAGTCCACGCTCGCGGACCGGTTCCTCGAGATGACCGGCGCGCTCCAGCCGCGCGAAATGGAGGCGCAGGTGCTCGACTCGATGGACCTCGAGCGTGAGCGCGGCATCACGATCAAGGCTCACGCCGTCCGCCTGACCTACAGGGCAGATGATGGGAACGACTACGTGCTGAATCTGATCGATACCCCGGGGCACGTGGACTTCTCGTACGAGGTCACCCGATCGCTCGCCGCCTGCGAGGGAGCCCTGCTGCTCGTGGACGCATCGCAGGGCGTCGAGGCGCAGACGCTCGCGAATGCTTACCTCGCGGTCGAAAACGGGCTCGAGATCATCCCCGTCATCAACAAGATTGATCTGCCCGGAGCGCAGCCCGACGAGGCGAGACGGCAGATCGAGGAGATCATCGGCCTGGACTCGACCGGCGCCATTCTCGCGAGCGCGAAAGAAGGGACGGGCGTTCACGAGATCCTCGAGGCCATCGTGACACGCCTCCCGCCGCCCACGGGGGATCCTGACGCGCCGCTGAAGGCATTGATTTTCGACTCGTGGTACGACCCGTACCGCGGCGTCATCATCCTCACGCGCGTGATCGACGGCGTGATCCGCGCCGGAATGAAAATCCGCCTGATGGCGCAGGGCCAGGAATACATCGTCGATCAGGTGGGCGTGTTCTCGCCCAAGCCTGTCGCGGCCGAGGCGCTTGGCGTCGGCGAGGCGGGATTCATTTTCGCCGGCATCAAGACCGTCAGCGACGCAAAAATCGGCGACACGATCACCGAAGCCAGCCGCCCGACGACCGAGCCGTTTCCCGGATTCAAGGTGAGCAAGCCGATGGTCTTCGCGGGGCTGTACCCTGTCGAAGGGAGCGAGTACCCTCAGCTCCGCGACGCGCTCGAGAAGTTGCGCCTGAACGATGCCTCGTTCTTCTTCGAGCCGGAAACCTCCGCCGCGCTCGGCTTCGGCTTCCGTTGCGGATTTCTCGGGTTGCTCCATATGGAGATCGTGCAGGAACGGCTCGAGCGCGAGTTCAACATGGATCTGGTGACGACGGCGCCGGGCGTGTTGTACCGGGTGACGACCACCGATGGGGTTCTTCAGGAGATTGACAGTCCGTCGAAGCTTCCGGACACGAGCCGGATCGACAAGATCGAGGAACCCGTTATCACGGCGATGATGCTGACACCTTCCGAACATGTAGGGGCCATCCTACAGCTCTGTCAGGAGAAGCGAGGCGTGCAGAAATCGATCGAATACCTGGCGGCCGATCGCGTGCTCGTGACGTACGAACTGCCGTTCAACGAGGTCGTGATGGATTTTTACGACCGGTTGAAGACAATCTCGCGCGGATATGCCTCGCTCGATTACCATGTGACTGGGTTCCAGGAAGCGCCGCTGGTCAAGCTCGATATTCTGGTGAACGAGGAGCCGGTGGATGCGCTGTCCACCATCGTCCATCGCGATTCGGCGTATCAGCGGGGCCGCGCGCTCGCCGCGAAAATGCGCGAGCTCATCCCCCGGCAGATGTTCGAGGTCGCGATCCAGGCGGCCATCGGCAGCCGAATCATCGCCCGGGAATCGGTCAAGGCGCTGCGCAAGAACGTCCTGGCGAAGTGCTATGGCGGCGACATCTCGCGCAAACGGAAGCTGCTCGAGAAGCAGAAGGAAGGCAAGAAGCGCATGAAGCGCGTCGGCCGCGTCGAGATTCCGCAGGAAGCGTTCCTGGCCGTATTGAAGGTGGGAACCGAGTCGTAATGCCGACAACCTTTCACAAATCGACGCTTCGCGAGTACACCGAGTCAATCGTGATTGCGGTGATCCTCGCGCTGTTCGTGCGTACGTGGATCGTCCAGGCGTTCAAAATCCCGACCGGCTCGATGGAGAACAACCTGCTCATCGGCGATCATCTGCTGGTGAACAAGTTCATTTTCGGCCCGACCCCGACCTCCATTGAACGCAAGCTGCTGCCTGTGCGCGACATCCGGCGTGGCGACGTGATCGTCTTCAAATACCCGGACGAGCCTGACCGCGACTTCATCAAGCGCGTCATCGGGCTTCCCGGCGAAACGCTCGAGCTCCGTGCCAAGAAGGTCTATATTGACGGGCAACCGCTCGACGAGCCCTATGTGCACTTCCTGGAGCCGGCGTCGGACTCGCAGGAAACCACGTCTTACGACGTGCGCGAACGGTACGGCCCTGTCCGTGTTCCGGAGGGTCAGTACTTCGTGATGGGGGATAACCGGGACAACTCGCAGGACAGCCGTTATTGGGGATTCCTGCCGCGGCACTACGTAAAGGGTCGCGCGCTGATGATCTACTGGTCGTACGAATCGGGCCGCGAAGACTATCTGGACGAAGGCGCCGGCGCGACGGTGAAGCGGATGTTCTCGGTCGTGACGCATTTCTTCACGAAGACGCGTTGGGAGCGCCTGTTCCACCAGATACATTGATCGCGAGGAGAAGAGCATGATCCGAAGGGCGCTGCAGATCGCGGTCTTTCTGCTCCTCGCGAACGCGGTCTACCAGGCAGTGCCGGTCAGCTGGCATTACTACCAGTTCAAAGACGCACTCCAGGAGCTCGCGCTTTTTTCACAGAAGTCCACCGACGCCCAGCTCGTCGATCGCGTGATGGTCCTCGCAGACGAGCACAACATTCCGCTCGACCGTGATTACGTGCAGGTACAGCGCGGCCGCGGCGAGCTCGTCATCACGGTCTCGTACATCGACACGATGAAGTTCGTGCCGGGATACGATTACAACCGTCAGTTCGACATCGTGGCCAGGGCCTTCGACCCGAACCGCTAGCCGCTAGCGCTACTTTGTCAGATCAGCCAATTCGCTCGGGCGACGGTCCGGTGACTTGTCACGGCGGGTTCACGCAGAGAGCGCCAAGCGCGCGGAGAAGACCAGTAAGGAAGCGCTGCGCCGTTAGGCAGCCTTTCTCGGCGATCTGTGTGTCTCGGCTTGCTCCGCGTGAGATCGTCTTCTCCGCGCACGGTGAAGCTGCGGCAATGTCGAGCGAAACCACGCAGGGAGTACGACGAGCTAGAAAGCAGCACCCGCGACTTCCCACGGGAAGTCGTCAATCTGACAAAGTCGCACTAGCGACGCGTCAGCAGGCCACTAACCTTCCGATTTTAGCTGGGTCACTGCGGTCAGGACTTCGCGCTCTCCTTCGACCACAAGCTGCTCGGCTTCGCGCCGAACGGCGGCGGCAAATGTCTCGTCCTTGATGCCCGGAAGGTTGACGTCTACGTTCAGCTTCGCGCCCCGAAGTCCGGCTCGGAGCAACTCCAGGCCCACCTGCACATCGCTCGCGGCGTTGCGGTTGCCGAACGCGGCGATGACGGCTGCAAGCCCAATCGCGTCGGCGCAGGTGCGCATGGTGTCGAGCGGCGCCTCAGTGGCCGAGCGTAGCGCTTCCTGGATCCGAATACCGCGCGCCGTTTTCTCTTCGTCGGTATTCTTCGGTAACCGGAACGCGGCGACCACGAGATCGTACGCGCTGCTGTCTCGATCCATCAATGCGGCGAGACGGTCGCCAATCGCCGCACAGCGGGCGCCGGCGACGGCCAGGCGCTCGATGTCCTCTGTCCTGTGCGCCCGCGGCTTCGGCAGTCGTGCGACCATGGCGAGGAGCGAGGCGCCCACCGCGCCCCCCAACGCCGATGCCGATCCCCCGCCAGGCGTGGGTTCCCGTGATCGGAAGGCGTCGAGCAGCTCAGTGAACGGAAGCTGTGCGAGACTCATGGACCACTCTGCCGGCCTTGATGACGGCGCGTATCGAATTGGCGCCGATGCGGATCAGGTTAATCGCATCGCCGTCGACGAGCACCACGTCCATCTGCTTGCCCGGCTCGAGGCTGCCGACCCGGTCGGCGCGATCGACGGACCACGCGGCGTTGATGGTCGCCGCGGCCAGCGCCTCTTCGAACGTCAGGTCCATGCAAAAGCAGGCGAGCGTCATGGCGAAAGGCATCGAAGGAGAGTACCCGCCGCCCGGATTGACGTCGGTCGCCAGCGCCACCGGAACCGACGCCGCGATGAAGTCACGGGCGGGGGCGAATCGCCCGAGCTTCAGGTAGAACGCGGCATTGGGCAAGAGCGTGGCGGTTACTCCCGCAGAGGCGAGCGCGGCAATGCTCTGCGGTGACGTAAAGATCAGGTGATCGGCCGATCGGGCGCCGACGGCTGCAGCGACTTGCGAACCGCCGCTCGGCGCGAGCTCGTCGGCGTGAATCCGCGGCTTGAGGCCGGCGCGGAGACCGGCTTCGAGGATGCTCGTCGATTCGGCGGGTGTGAACACACCCGTTTCGCAGAAGACGTCGCACCATTCACACAGGCGCGCATCCGCGACGGCGGGAATCATGCCGTTCACGACGAGATCCACGTAGGCACTCCGGTGGTCGCGGAACTCCGCCGGCACGTCATGGGCTCCGAGGAACGTCGGCACGATGTCCATCGGGTGCTCCGTCGACAGCCTCGCCACCGCGCGCAGGATCTTCACCTCCGACTCCACCGTCAAACCGTAGCCGCTCTTGATCTCGCAGGTGGTCGTTCCGCACGCAAGCATCTCGTCGAGCCGGACCCGCGTCTGCTCGGCGAGCTCCGCCTCCGTTGCCGCACGAGTTGCGGCGACGGTCGACAGAATCCCGCCGCCGGCCGCCGCAATCCCGGCATACGTCGCGCCCGCGAGGCGGCGTCTCAGCTCGTCTCGCCGGTCCCCGGCAAAGATCGCGTGGGTGTGCGCGTCAACGAAGCCCGGCACGATCGACAGCCCATTCGCGTCGATCTCGTGAGCCCCCGGCGCGGGCTGGACGGCCTGGAGCAGATTGGCGGAAGGTCCCGCATAGACGACGCGCCCATTCAACGAGGCGACGGCGCCGTCGCTGACAGCCACGAGCGCTCCCTGGTCCGTGCCGCGGCGCGGAGACGGTCCTGCGCAGGTGATGACCTGACGCGCGTTGCGGATGATGAAATCGGCGGCGATCACGCGCTGAGTATAACGTCGAGGAGGGCGGGGACGTTGAATGTCTCTAATCCCTGATTCACGAACCGCGAACCGCGAACCGCAACCGCGAACCGCAACCGCGAATCAGGGATTCGTCCTTGACCCGCGCTCGTCCGCCGTCCGCGGAGGCTCGATTGCCGTGCGCTGCGGCGTCAGGGCCTCGGGTCCGCGTGGGCGGTGGAGGAGCACTTTCTCCTCGGGCTTGTCCTGATCGCGGATGAACTCGAGTGCCCGATACAGCGCCTGGATCGACGATTCGAGAGATCCCTCCACGTCGCGGCGTCGCAGACGAAGCTCGGTAATGTCGCGTTCGATTTCCTCGAGTCGCAGGCTCGCCCTCTGGACCAGGAGGTCGGCCCGTCCTTCTGCCTCGCGGACGATCATCTTGCCTTCGTTGTCGGCGGCGGTTCGCACTTCATCGGCGAGCCGCTGCGCGGTCAGAAGCGTGTTGCACAGGTTGGCTTCGCGATCGCGATGCTCGGTAAGGAGCGCCTCCATGCGCAGGAAGTCCTGGCGAAGCCGATCGATCTCGCGCAGCGCGTGCTCGTAGTCGTCGGCGGCCTCGGTCAGGAAGGCGACGACTTCAGTCTTGTCGAAGCCGCGCAGGGCGGTTCGGAACCGCTGCTGACGGAGATCCATCGGCGCGATGCGCATCACGCGCTCGGCTGGCATCGACCCGGTCTGTGCGGCGGACGTCGACGAAGGTGTCTGCGGCTGTCCCGATTGACGATCGAACATAGTGTGGTCTCCTGAAGACTGCGCGCGTACACCGGACGCTCGAGCGCCCGCTTACGCTGCGCTATACGTGCGCTTGCCGAATATCGCGGTGCCGACGCGCACGAGCGTTGCCCCTTCCTCGATGGCTGCCTCGAAATCGTGGCTCATTCCCATGGACATGTGGCGGAGTGAAGCCGGCGGCACGCCATCGGCGAGCCAGGTCTCGCGCAGTTCGCGCAGCCGGACGAACCAGGGACGTGTCTGCTCCTGGTCCTCGTTCCACGGCGGAATCAGCATCAGGCCGACAATCCGCGCGGCGCGCGCGTCCTGGGCCGCATCCATGATCCGGCGCGCATCGTCGGCGGCCGCGCCGAATTTCGTCTCCTCGCGCGCGAGGTCCACTTGCACGAGCACCTCGGGCGCCGCTCCCGATTCCAGCGCAGCGGCGTCGAGTTTTCGCAGGAGATCGACCGAGTCGATCGAGTGAATGCAGGCAAAGGCTCCGGCGGCCTTCCTGGCCTTGTTCGATTGCAGGTGGCCGATGAGATGCCACCTTATCTCCATGTCGGCCGCTTCGCCGATCTTCTGCAGGGCTTCCTGAACCTTGTTCTCGCCGAAATCCCGTTGGCCAGCCGACCAGGCGGCCCGCACGTGGTCAGTACTGAATGTCTTCGACACCGCGATGAGACGGATGTCTGACGGGTCCCGGCCGGCGCGTCGTGCGGTTGCGTCGATCCGGGCCCTGACAGACTGAAGGTTGGAGGCGATGGTGGCGTCCACGTTGGGCGCCGGTGTTACTTGATGTACGTCTTCAGCATCTCGAGGTTGCTCGCCGCTTCCTTGGCGTTGGGCCCGTTCGGCGCGATCTTCGTGTAAGCCTCGAACTCTTTCGCGGCGTCCGGGAGCTTGCCGAGATTCAGGTAGACCCGTCCGAGCATGAAGTGTGATTCCGCATGCTGCGGATTTGCCTTGACCGCCGCCGCGAACTGTTCCTGTGCCTTCGCGAAGTCGTTCGCGTTCCAGGAAATCACCCCCGAGTTGTACAGCGAATCGGCGCCGCCACCGGCGGCACCGCCCGCCGTCGCGCGTTTCATCACCTCGGCGCTCATCGCCTGCGCCTCAGTGAATTTCTTCTGGTCGTTGTAGATCGTCGCGAGGCCGCTGTACGCCTCGACCAGATTCGGATCGAGCTCCAGCGCCTTTTTATAGGCCGCCTCAGCCCCGGCATAATCCTTCTTCGCGGCGCTCGACGCGCCAATCCCGATGTAGCACTCCGGGCACTTTGGGACATCCTTCAGCACTTCGTTGAACTTCGCGATCGCCTCATCGAACTTGCCGGCGTTGGCTAACGTCGCGCCTTCGCTGAACGCCGCCTTGATGCCGGCGACGCGCGCCTCTGCCTTGGCCCTGTCTTCCTTCGACATGTCTCCGGGCGCGACTCCGCCCTTTGCGAGCGTCAAATTCACCTCGGCCATATCCAGGCTGATGTGACTGTTCTTGGTCGCAGAGAGACCGTCCTTCTCGGCGGTGATCTTGTAGTTGCCAGGCGGAATCCCGATTTGCATGTACTCGCCGTTTTTCTTCGTCTTCAACTCGAACTTCGAGTTCGTGTCGACGGCCTGCAGCGTGACCTTCGCGCCCTCGACGGGCTTGTTGTCGGCGTCGACGACCTTTCCCCTGATCTGCCCGGTCTGGGCCAGCGCCGGCGAGGCGACAGCCGCCACTCCGAGCACCAAGGCGCAGATGGCAAGCGTCCGGCTGACGATATGTGTGCCCACCATGTCCAGAATCCTCCGTCAGTGCTGAGAAGAAAAACGGCGTAAACCGCTGTGAAGTCTGACCCTGTAGTCTACCACCGAGTGGTCGGTTGCCAGTTCCCGGTTCCCAGTTCCCAGAAAACATCGCAAGCCCAGTGGTGCGAAACCGGAAGCGACAACTGGCAACTGGCAACTGGAAACTGGCACCAGGAACGAAGCTCATAAGTGTCTCATTGCCCGTCAGGCGCGTCGGTCGCAAAAAAGCGCTCGATGTCCTGTACCTGATATGTGACGGGCGCCGGCGGCAGGGAGGCGAGGAATCTGCGGCCGTAGCTCATCGAGCGCAAACGAGGATCCAGGACCGCGAGTACCCCGCGATCCTGCCGGTGCCGCAGCAGCCGGCCGAGGCCCTGCTGCAATGCCAGGATCGCCAGCGGGATCTGGTACTCGCCGAATGCCGACCCGCCGCGCGCCTTGATTGCGTCGATCCGCGCCGACGTGATCGGATCGCCCGGCGACGCGAACGGAAGCTTATCGATGATGACGCAGCTCAAGGCCTCCCCGACCACGTCGACACCCTGCCAGAAGCTCGAGGTGGCGAGGAGCACGGCGTTCGGCGTGGCCTTGAAGTCGCGGAGGAGCGCCGATCGGGGGGCGGTTCCCTGCACGAGGATCGGGTACTCGATCTCGGCCGAGGCGCGCGCCTGGACTTCGCGGAGATTCGCGTAGCTCGTGAACAGCACGAAGGCCCGGCCGCGCGTCCGCTTGATGATTTCAATCACCTCGCGCGCGACCGCGGTCCCAAACTCGCGTGAGCGCGGATCCGGCATGCGCTTGGGCAGATACAGGATTGCCTGACGCGTGTAATCGAACTCCGAGGCAAGCCGGACTTCTCGCGCCCGTCTGATCCCGAGGCGTCCGCGCACGTACTCGAACGATCCGTCCACGGTGAGCGTGGCGGACGTCAGGACGGTCGCCGTCATGCGATCGAGGAGCAACTCGCGCACGATGGCCGAAACGTCGATCGGCGATCCACGGAGGAAGACTCCGCGGCCACGCGCCTCGAGGTAGTAGACGAAGCCCGGGTCGTCGGCGCGCAGGAGGAACTCCGTGTCCTTCCGCAGGTCAGCCGCCCGGGCGCCGAGCGCGAGCACGTCGGGCGGGACTTCGCGGGCCAGCGCGATATCGGCTTCGAGGGCCTCGATCGCGCGAACCAGCGAGGCACCCTCGTCGGCGACCTTCAGCGTGTGCGACGCGCCGATTCGAATCCGGCTCTCGGATCCACCGGTTCCCGGCGCCTCGAAGCGGATCATCTGGAGCGCGGCAAAGAACGCGCGCGCCTGTTCTCTCAGGCGCTCGGTGTCGTCTCTCAGCGCGTCCGCGCGGTCCCGATCGGGCACCAGGTTCGCGCCGAGCGCACGGTCCATATCCCGAGCGAGATCGTCGAGCCGGTAGTTGCTGACCGCGATGCCGAAGTATTGCGTCGCCACGTCTTCGAGCTGGTGCGCCTCGTCGATGACCGCGTACTTGCAGCTGGGGATCACTTCGCCGTAGTCGCTTTGGCGGACCGCGGTGTCGGCGCACAGCAGGTGATGATTGACGATGACGATGTCGGATTCGGCGGCGCGCTGGCGCATGCGCGTGACGAAGCATTCCTGGTACTGGGGGCATTCCGTGCCGATGCAGTTCTCGCTGCTGGCCGCGATGTCCTTCCAGAACGGCAGGTCTTCGGGCAGGTCTTCGAGCTCCGACCGGTCGCCGGTCTCGGTCTCACGCCGCCACGCGTCAATCAGGCGGATGTAGATGGACTCGTCCCTCGTGAACCCGAGCGACTGCGCCGATCCCCCTTCCTTATACGCGTCGAACCGGTGAAGGCAGAGATAGTTGCCGCGTCCCTTCATATACGCCGCGGTGAATGTCACGCCGAGCGAGTCGCGCAGGACCGGTAGATCCTTGTAGAAGATCTGCTCCTGGAGATTCTTGGTGCCGGTGGAGACGAGCACGCGCTGGCGGCTGAGAATTGCGGGAATCAGGTAGGCGAGTGTCTTGCCGGTGCCCGTACCCGCTTCGGCGAGCAGCACGCCGCCGTCGGCAAAAATCGCGGAAACGGCGTCGGCCATCTCGAGCTGGCCGCTTCGGGCCTCAAAGCCAGGGAGGGCGACTGCGAGAGGTCCGTCCGGCGCGAACGCGGCGTCCACGGCTGCACTCAGCCGCGCCGCATCCGCGCGTGTGGGGCTTACCGCTCGGGGTACAGCGGGAACTTCCGGCACAGCCCCTCGACTTCGACCCGCACCGATGCGAGCATGCCGTCATCATCGGGAGACGCGAGCGCACGGGCGATCAGCTCGGCGATCGTGTCCATTTCCGGCTCGCGCATGCCGCGTGTCGTGACCGCCGGTGTCCCGATCCGAATGCCGCTTGCCACCATCGGCGGATTCTGATCGAACGGGATGGCGTTCTTGTTGACGGTGATCCCGGCCTTGCCGAGCGCCGCCTCGGCAACCTTTCCAGTGATCCCCTTGGAGAACACGTCCACGAGCATCAGGTGGGTGTCGGTTCCGCCGCTGACGAGCCGGAAGCCGGCGGCTGACAGCCCGCGGGCGAGCCGGCTTGCGTTGGCGACAATCTGGCGCTGGTACTCGATGAACCCGGGTTCCGTCGCTTCCTTGAAGCAGACCGCCTTGGCGGCGATGATGTGCATCAGGGGGCCGCCCTGCACGCCAGGGAAAAGCGCGCGATCCAGGTCCTTCGCGTACGGCGCGCGGCACAGCACCATTCCCCCGCGCGGCCCACGCAGCGTCTTGTGCGTCGTGGTCGTCACGAAATCCGAGTGCGGAACCGGGCTGGGG
>JBBQEJ010000003.1:0-87571 GCA_038320555.1 Vicinamibacterales bacterium
CTCGACAGCACCCGCGCCGCGTCTCCGCTGACCGTCGCGAAAGACGCCGTGGTCATCGATACGACCACGTTGTCGATTGGTGAGTCCGTCGGTCGGGTGATGGACGTGATCGGAACGAGGAGAGAATAGTTCCCAGTCTCCAGCGGCCAGTTCCCAGTTCCGTCTGGCCACTGGAAACTGGAAACTTCTTAGTCTCTGTCCCTGTAATCGTCAGACGATGCGGGGTCGAGCTCCCAGCGATGCTTGTCGCGCTCGGCGATCTTGTCTGAGGCCTTCAGCTCCTCGTTGTCTTCGTATTGGACACCGAGCGCCTTGCCGATGTCGTCCACGCGATCCTGGTCGGGTGTCGGGTTGTCGCCGCCGGGCGCCTCGTCGCCGACCGAATAGGCATCTTCCCAGTCCGCATCGACATCGCCGGCGGTCAAATCGGGGCCGGCCTCGGTGTGCTCGCGCCGCGCCTCCTGCAACTCGTGACGTCCGCTTCGCGCGGCCGACGGCCGGCGATCGAGGTCCAGGCTGGACGGCGGTCCGGGCAACGTCTCTTCGATCTCGCGCAACTGCCGCCGGGCGCGCTCGAGGCCGGGCGCGCGGCGTGTGTTTCCCGCGCCGGCGGCCGTGCCCGTCGATCGCTTTGTGGGCATCGGGTTGGTTGGCCCGCTCACCGATCGGCCGGTCTCCGGCGTCTGGGCGAGATCGCGTTCGAGGCCTGTGCCGCCTGCCCTGAGCTTGGTCGAAGGGCCTTCCCGGCGCGTGGTGGACGCCTTTGGTTTCCGCGCGAGCTGGACCGCTGGACGCGACGCCGTGCGTTTCTTGGAGCGCGCCCGGGCGCTTCGCATGCCCTGCGAGGAACGAGTCTTTTTCCGTTTCAACGCCTTGGCGCGGGCGGCCGGCCGTGAGGCCGGTCGGGAGGATTTTCTTCCGGCCTTGCGACGCGCGGGAGAGGTGCGCTTGGATCCGCCGGTTCGGGCGGACGCCCGAGCGGCTGACCTGGCGCGTTTGTTCGACGGCGTCCGTTTCTGTCGCTTGTTGGAACTCTTCCGCGCGGACCCGGCAGCCTTACGCTTCGCGGCTTTCTTGGCCATGGTTCTTGACCCCTGTTTGAGTATCTCTCGCGCAGCCAGCCCCCGCAACCAGCGCATTGACTGTAGGGCTCTAAGTGATGTATCTTCTAATGCTTATCGCAATTGAAGCGAAGCAATCCTACAGCCCGCCGGAGCTGAGATCCCGGCAGTACGATCGAGGAGGACCCGTTTAGCATGGCAACTGACAATTCGTCGCTCAACAATCCCAAAGGAGGTGGCACCGGAACCGCTGATCTCAAGACATCGGGTTTCTCCCAGATGGACGATCAAGTCGATCCGCAGGAATACGCGCGCCTCCTCGACCTTTACGATAACAGCTTCCGCAATATCGCGGAAGGCGAGGTCGTGAAGGGCACCGTCCTGAAAGTGACCGCGTCGGAAGTCATCGTGGACGTCGGGTACAAGTCCGAAGGAATCATTCCCGTCGACGAATTCGTCGACGAGACCGGACAGATTTCCGTGCAGCCCGGCGACACGGTCGACGTGCTGCTCGAGCGCACCGAAGATCGCGAAGGCTACGTCGTCCTCTCGCGCGAAAAAGCCGAGAAGATGAAGATCTGGGACGAGGTCGAAAAGGCCTACGCCGAGAAGAAGGTCGTCATCGGGCGCGTCATCGAGCGGATCAAGGGCGGCCTCGCCGTCGACATCGGGGTCCGCGCGTTCCTCCCCGGCTCGCAAATCGACGTGCGCCCCGTGCGCAACCTCGACGCGCTGCGCGGCCAGGAGCTGCGCATGCGCGTCATCAAGGTCAACAAGAAACGCGGCAATATCGTGCTCTCCCGCAAGGTGCTCCTCGAAGAAGAGAACGCCGAGAAGAAGAAGCACACGCTCGACACGCTCGCCGAGGGCAAAGTTCTGCGCGGCGTGGTCAAGAACATCACGGACTACGGCGCGTTCATCGATCTGGGCGGCATCGACGGCCTCCTTCACATCACGGACATGTCGTGGGGCCGCGTGTCCCATCCGTCGGAGCTCTTCAAGGTCAACGACGAGATCGACGTCATCGTGCTGAAGTACGACCCCGCGACCGAGCGCGTTTCGCTCGGACACAAGCAGCTGATGAACGATCCGTGGTCGAACGTCATCGAGCGCTACCCGGTGGGGGCGCGGATGAGCGGCAAAGTGGTGAGCCTGACCGACTACGGCGCGTTCGTCGAGCTCGAACCGGGTGTCGAGGGATTGATCCACGTCAGCGAGATGTCGTGGAGCAAGCGCGTCAAGCATCCGTCGAAGATCCTGAACGTCGGCGATTCCGTCGAGGCCATGGTGCTCGGCGTCGATCCGGGGGCCAGGCGCATCTCGCTCGGACTGAAACAGGTCGAGAGCAACCCGTGGCACGAGCTGTCGGAGAAGTATCCGATTGGCACGACCATCACCGGGAAAGTCCGCAACCTTACCGAGTTCGGCGCGTTCGTCGAAGTCGAGGAAGGCATCGACGGCCTGATCCATATCTCCGACATGTCCTGGAGCAAGCGCCTCAAGCACCCGTCAGAAGTATTGAAGAAGGGGGACACCGTCGAGGCGATGGTGCTCAACATCGACGCCGAGAACCAGCGGCTGTCGCTCGGGTTGAAGCAGCTGCAGACCGACGTGTGGGACGAATTCTTCCAGCAGCACCACATGGGCGACGTCGTCGAAGGCAAGGTCGTCCGGCTGACCAACTTCGGCGCGTTCGTGGAACTCGCGGAAGGCATCGAAGGGCTGATTCACGTGTCGGAGTTCGACGATTCGCAGCACGCGGGGAAGGACGAGAAGCTCGAGTTGAAGGTCGGCGACAGCTACCAGATGAAGATCATCAAGCTGATCCCCGCGGAGCGGAAAGTCGGGTTGAGCATCCGGGCGCTGAAGAGCGACGAGTTCCATGCCGACTGGGAAGCATATACAGAGACGACCGGACGACCGGAAGTGACGCTCGGCGATCATTTCAAGCATCAGAGCTGAGAAACCGGCTTCCCGCTTCCGGCTTCCCGCTTCCAGCTCGTTCTGCTGGGAGCTGGGCGCTGGGAGCTGGGAGCTGGCAACGACAAAGGGAGTTGCCATGACCAACGGCAGCATGACGAAAGCGGAGCTCGTCGAGGAAGTCTCGCGCGTTTCGGACCTCACCAAGAAGCACTCCGAGGTCATCGTCGACACGGTCTTCAAGAGCATCATCGATGCCCTGCATCGAGGGGAAAAGATCGAGCTGCGCGGGTTTGGCAGCTTTCGTCTTCGCCGGCGCGAACCACGGAAGGGACGCAATCCGAAGACGGGCGACAAGGTGGACGTGCCGCCGAAGAAGGTCCCGTACTTCAAGCCGGGAAAAGAGCTCAAGGAACTGATCAACCGCGAACCGGACGGCTCGGCCGTCCCATCGACGCCTGCAGGACTCGCGGTCGATCCGGACATCGCCGGAGTGTAGGGAGCTTCGCTGAATTGCTGATTGTCGATTGCTGATTGTGGATTGACGTCAATCAGCAATCAACAATCATCAATTCTTATGGATCGGCTCTGGTCTCCCTGGAGACTTCCTTACGTGACGGCGAGCGGTAAGACTCCCGGCTGCGTGTTCTGCGAGGCGCAGCACGGAGAGCAAGCCACATTGATCGTGTTCCGTGGCGCTACCTGCTACGTCATTCTCAACCTGTATCCTTACAACAACGGCCACCTGATGGTGGTGCCGAACCGGCACATCGCCTCGCTGGCCGCGGGGACGACCGAAGAGCTGTCCGAGCTCATCGAACTGACTCGCCGCGCGGAGCTGGCGCTCGGTGAAGCCTACAGCCCGCAGGGGCTGAACATGGGAATCAATCTGGGAAAGCCGGCCGGCGCGGGCGTGCTCGACCACGTCCACATGCACGTCGTGCCGCGCTGGAACGGCGACACGAACTTCATGACGATCGTCGGAGAGACGCGCGTGCTGCCGGAGGAATTGCCGCAGACCGCGGAAAAGCTCAAGCCGATTTTCGATCGGCTGTCTCGGTCGCTCTGAGCCGAACATCCACGGCTTCTTAACGCGGCGCCCTGAAGATGGTAATCCCCCACATCTCCGGGTCGTCGGGGGGCGCGGCGTTCCAGTCGCCGAAGGCATGTGAGCCGTCGGTCTCGTACTGCACCACGTATTCCCCGGCTGGCAGCCTGACGGTGCCATCGAAGCGGCGATTCTTCGTCGCGCCTCCTGCGTGCTGCGGTACGTCATCTCCCACACGCGCCGGCCGGTCCTGGCATCCTCAATCCATCCGTAGTCGGCCATGTCCCGGCCGCTGCTCTCGCCGACGGCGTAGATGCGCACGTCGCTCTCGGCCGCCAGCGTGAAGCGCTTCCGCACCTGATCGTTGTCGCGGATCTCGGTGAGCTGGGCCAGGATCGAGGGATCCCCCTTCTCCTCGTAGGGCCCGACAGCGCCGCGATCGAGTGCGCCCTGCGCTGCCAGCACCGTGATCCCCCAGTGCCGGCCGTCTGCCGGCGCGGCCGCGTTCCATTCGGCGGCGGAATGCGAATCGTCCGAGATGTAGTGGACGACGTAGCTGCCAGGCTGAAGATGGAGCGTCGTGTCCGCGAGACGGTTCTTGCGATCGCCACCGGCCGGTTCCGTCCCGTCGTATCGCATCTCCCAGACGCGGGTGTGCGAACCGGCGCCGGTGATCCATCCGTAGTCGAACATGCGCCCGTCGCGTCCTTCGCCGATCGCATAGACCCGCACGTCCATCGGACGGTTCAGCGTGAAGCCCTGCTTGCGTGACATCGAATTGCCGATGCCGGTCAGCGCGAGGATCGTGGCGCGCTCGGGCACGTGCTCGTATGAAAAGGACTTTACCGCGGCGCGATCGTCGGAGTGGATGACGCCGATCCGGAGGCCCGTTTCTCAGCTACAATCGATTCGTGATCCTCGAGCTGACCGACCCGCAGAAGTCGTTCCAACAGCGAATCGAGCGGTTCGCCAACGATCGCGTGCGCCCCGAAGCCGCGGCGATCGACGAACAGGGGGCGTTCCCGCGGGGCCTGGTCGCGGAGTTGGCCGAGCTCGGGTTGATGGGGGTCACGATTCCGGTCGACTGGGGCGGCGCTGGCCTCGATTACGTCAGCTACGCGGTCGCGATTGAAGCGCTGGCATCGGCGAGCGCCGTGCTGGCGGTCATCGCCGCCGTCAATAACTCGCTCGTGGCCGAACCGATTGCCGAATTCGGCACGGACATGCAGAAACAGACCTGGCTGCGCCGGCTTGCCTCAGGCGAATCGCTCGGTGCATTCGCGTTGTCGGAGGAGCATGCCGGGTCCGACGCGGCGAATCAGCAGTCGGTGGCCCGGCTCGATGAACGGGGATACGTGATCAACGGCCGGAAGGTGTGGGTGGCAAATGCCGAGGCGGCCGACCTGCTGATCGTCTTTGCGGCCACGCAGCCCGGAATCCGGGGCCGCGGCGTCAGTGCGTTCCTTGTCCCTATGGAGTCCCCGGGCATCACGCGGATCAACGCGGAAGATTCCCTGGGCGTCCGCGGCCTCGGCTGCATGGATCTTCAGCTTGCCGGCGTGCGCGTTGGCGCGGATGCGTTGCTGGGCAACCCGGGGGACGGTTTCCGGATTGCCATGTGGGCACTCGACGGCGGACGTGTCGCGATTGCCGCACAGGCGCTCGGTGTGGGCAACGCGGCGCTGCAGGAAGCGCTCAGCCACGCCAAGTCCCGCGAGGCGTTCGGGCAGCCGATCGGGAATTACCAGGCGATCCAGTGGATGCTTGCCGACATGGCTACCGAGCTCGATGCTGCGCGGATGCTCACGATGAAGGCCGCCGACTCGCGCGACCGGCATGCGCGCCCGACGCTTGACGCGTCGATGGCGAAGCTGTTTGCGTCGGAAGCGGCGCATCGCGCGGCCGACAAGGCCATGCAGATTCTTGCGTCGAAAGGCTATCGGCGCGGCTCGGTGGTCGAGCGGCTCTTCCGCGACGTTCGTGCGACGGAGATTTACCAGGGCACGTCAGAAGTGCAGCGGATGGTCATCGCGGAAAACATACTGGCGTGATCGCTCAAAGATCCCACAGGAGAAAGGGAGAAGGGGAGCCAGAAGATATTTCTCCCTTTCTCTCTTGGTCCTGTGTGGTCTTACGGGCGTATGGCCATCATCCCAGGATCTGCTTCGCGATCGTCTGCAGTTGCAGGTTCGACGTCCCTTCGTAGATTTGGCCGATCTTGGCATCGCGGTAGAGCTTTTCGACCGGATACTCCTTGACGAAGCCGTTGCCCCCGAAGAGATTCACGGCCAGCGACGCGACCCGCTCGGCCACCTCTGACGACAGGATCTTGCAGATGGCGGCTTCGGTGAGGAATGGCCGGCCGGCCTCGCGCAGTCGCGCCGCGTTGTACACCGCCAGCGTGGCGGCTTCGATCTCCACTGCGGCGCGCGCGAGCTGGTGCTGGACCGACTGGAAATCGGCGATCGCCTTGCCGAATTGTTTGCGCGCCTTGGTGTAAACGATGGCGTGTTCCAGGGCGCCTTTCGCCAGGCCAATCATCTGTGCGCCGATGCCGATCCGCCCTTCGTTGAGCGTCTCGATCGCGGTCTTGTAGCCTTTGCCCAACTCGCCGAGCACGTTTTCGCGCGGCACGCGGCACTCGTCCAGGATGAGCTCGCAGGTGCTGCTGGCGCGGATGCCCAGCTTGTCTTCTTTCTTCCCGACCGTGAACCCCGGAAACCCGCGCTCAACGAGAAACGCCGTGATGCCGCGATAGCCTGCCTCCGGGTCGACCGTTGCAAAGACGATGAAGAGGTCGGCTTCGTTCGCGTTCGTGATCCAGAGTTTGCGCCCCGTCAGCGTGAATCCGGCGCCGTCGTCGCGCGCGCGGGTTGTGAGCGCGAACGCGTCGCTTCCCGAGCCGGCCTCCGACAGCGCATATGCGCCGACGATGTTCGATGCCAGTCGAGGCAGGTACCGGCGCTTGACGTCGTCATTTCCCCAGCGAAGTAACGCATTGATGACGAGCGTATTCTGCACGTCAACGAGGACGCCCACCGACGGATCGACGCGCGACAGCTCTTCAACCGCAAGGACCGCGTGGAAAAACGTGCCGCCCGAGCCCCCGTAGCTCTCGGGAATCTCGATACCCATCACGCCGAGCCCGAACAGCCGGTCGATGAGCGCGCGCGGGATTTTGGCGTGCTCGTCCATCTCCCGGACGAGCGGCCGTACCTGCGCGTCGGCGAACTCGCGCACGCTCTCGCGAAAGATCGTTTCGTCTTCGGCCAGAACTGTGAGGGGTGACCCGTGCTCGGCGGTATCTTCGATCACGATGTCTCCTGGCAGTGTTAGGGTGACAGCCAATGTTATCATTGGGCTCAGCAGCCCGCGCGTCTTCGAAGCCGCCTGCCCGAGGACGGAGTCTAAACGTTATGAGTACTTCTGCGCGCGCCATGACCGCCGCCTTCGCCCTTGCAACTCTCGGCGTCGTCGGCGCCGTGGGCCCGGGTAACGTTCAGGGTTTTACCTCGGCGAGTTCTCAACAACCCACCGGCCAGCAGACCGCGCCGTCGCCACCGCCTCCCGCGACTCAGCCGCCTGCCGATCAGCAGCAGCCTCCGGTCATCCGCACCGGCATCAACTACGTCCGCGTCGACGTGATCGTCAGCGACAAGGACGGCAACCCGGTGCTCGATCTCACGCAGGACGACTTCTCGATTGCCGAGGACGGGAAGCCGCAGAAGATTGACGCCTTCTCCGTCGTGAAGCTCGACGCGCTCGAGTCGGTGGAAAACGGACCACCGCGGGCGATCAAAAACGACTTCGACGAGGAACGGGAAGCGGCGCGCCCGGACGTCCGGTTGTTCGTGATTTTCCTGGACGACTACCACGTGCGGCGCGGCAACGACATGTCGGTGCGTAAGCCCCTCATCGAGTTCCTGCAGAACCAGCTCGCGCCGGCCGACATGGTCGCGATCATGTATCCGCTCACGCCCATCACCGATCTGCGGTTCAGCCGCGATCGGGAGAGCGCCGTCTCCGCCATCGAAAAGTTCGAAGGCCGGAAGTTCAACTACACGCCGCGGAACATATTCGAGGAGCAATACGCGATGTACCCGGCGCAGACGGTGGAGCGCGTGCGCAACCAGATCAGCATGGACGCGCTCAAAGGCGCGGCCGTCAAGATGGGCGGCCTGCGAGAAGGCCGCAAGTCCATCATCTTCGTCAGCGAAGGCTTCACCGCTCTGCTGCCGGCGCAGCTCTCCGATCCGGTTGCCTCGATGCCGGGTTTCAACAACCCGTACAAAGGGCAGGCCTCGGCGCCGCAGGCCACGCCCCAGCAGCAGCTCATGGCCGATGCCGACCTGATTTCGGACATGCAGCAGGTGTTTCGCGACGCGAGCCGCCAGAATACGTCGATCTACGCGGTGGATCCGCGCGGGCTCGCGGTCTTCGAATCAGACATCAACGAGGGTATAGGCATCACGCAGGACGCGGGACTGCTGCGCGCCACTCAGGACACGCTGCGCGTGCTGGCCGACAACACCGACGGCCGCGCGATCGTCAATCGCAACGACCTCGCCGTGGGGATGAAGCAGATCATCCGCGACTCGAGCGGTTACTACCTGATCGGGTACAACTCGTCACAGGCCCCGACCGACGGCAAGTTCCACGCGATCAAGGTGAACGTCAAGCGCCGGGGCGTCGACGTCCGCGCACGGAAGGGCTACTGGGCGTACACGCTGGAAGATGTCGCGAGAGCCAATGCGCCGAAAAAGCCGGAGGCGCCGTCCGCGGTGAGCACCGCGCTCAACGAGCTCGCCGCCCCCGCGCGCGATCGGTCGGCGCATTTCTGGATCGGCACCGCGCGGGGCGAGAACGGCATGACGCGCGTAACGTTCTCCTGGGAGCCGGTTCCCGTCGCGCCAGGCCAGCGCGCGGAAGAACCGGCCGCGCGGGTTGCGCTGACGGCGATCGCTCCGGGAGGCCGTCCGATTTTCCGGGGCCGTGTGCCTGAAGAAGCGGCAGCGCCCGCGGCATCGGGCGTGTCGCGCGGCGGTTCAGCCACGTTCGATGTACCGCCGGGACAGCTCGAGTTGAAGATGGTGGTCGAGGGCGCGCGCGGCCAGGTGATTGACGCGGTCGGCCGGGACCTGACCGTTCCGGATTTCAGCGCGGTGACAATGTCCTTTGGCACACCGCGCGTGTTCCGCGTGCGCACGATTCCGGAACTGCAGGCGCTCAAGGCCAAACCCGACGCCATTCCCACGACCGAGCGCGAATTCAGCCGCACCGATCGGCTGTTCATCCGCGTGGAGGCCTACGCGCCGGCCGGCGTCTCGCCCACCGTCACCGCACGGCTCCTCAATCGCGCGGGACAGTCCATGTCGGCACTACCCGTGCAGCAGGCACCCGGGCGTCCCGCCGAGATCGAACTCGTGCTCTCCCCGCTCGCCGCAGGAGAATACCTGATCGAGGTGAACGCCAAGAACGAAGCGGGCAGCACTGCCCAGGAGCTCATTCCCTTCCGTGTGAGTCGGTAGCGAAAGGAAAAAGGCAAAAGGGAAAAACCTACGCGTACATCCCTCTCATCTTCGTGACCGTCGCGACGCGGTTGATCGCCACGATGTAGGCGGCGGTCCGCATGTCGGTCTTGTACTTCACCGACGTCTTCAGCACATCGTCAAAGGCCTCGACCATCTTTGATTCGAGGCGCTTGTTCACTTCGTCTTCCTCCCAGAAGTAGCCGTGGCGATCCTGGACCCACTCGAAATACGACGTGGTGACGCCGCCCGCGTTGGCGAGAATGTCCGGGATGACGAAAATGCCGCGTTCGTGGAGGTGCTTGTGGGCCTCCGGCGTCGTCGGTCCGTTGGCCCCTTCGGCAACGATCCTGGCCCTGATGACCGGCGCGTTCTCCATCGTGATCTGGTTTTCGAGCGCCGCGGGCACGAGGACCTCGACGTCGAGCGCGAACAGCTGATCGTTTTCGAGCGGCTCTCCGCCCGGGAAGCCGTCGATCGTCTTGTGCTGCTTCGCGTAGTCGAGCATCTTCCCGATGTCGAGGCCGTTCGCGTTGTACACGCCGCCTCTCCAGTCGGTGACCGCGACGATCTTCGCGCCGATCCCCGAGAGGAGATCCGCGGACACGGAACCGACGTTGCCGAAGCCCTGCACGGCGACGCGGGCGCCCTTGATGTCGAAGCCAAGGTGCTTGGCGGCTTCGCGCGTCACAATCATCACGCCGCGTCCGGTGGCCTCGCGCCGGCCGAGCGAGCCGCCCATCTCGATCGGCTTGCCGGTGACAACCGCGGTGGAGGTGTGGCCGACGTGCATGCTGTAGGTGTCCATCACCCACGCCATGATCTGATCGTTGGTATTGACGTCGGGTGCGGGTACATCTTTTTCCGGTCCGATCGCGTCGATGATCTCCGCAACGTACCGGCGCGTCAGCGCCTCCAGCTCACGCCGCGACATGCGCGTTGGATCGCAGATGACGCCCCCCTTGCCGCCGCCGAACGGCACGTGCGCCACCGCGCACTTCCACGTCATCCACGCCGCGAGCGCCGTGACCTCGTCGAGCGACACGTCCGGGTGGTAGCGAATGCCGCCTTTGGCCGGACCAAGCGTAATGTTGTATTGGACGCGATACCCGGTGAAGACTTCAATCTCGCCGTTGTCCATCTGGATGGGACACGACACCGTGATCTGCCGCTTGGGATGCGTGAGGATTTTCCAGATCCCGCGATCGAGGCCCAACAGCCGCGCCGCTCCATCGAATTCCTGGAGCATCGCGTTGAAGATGCTGCCACCTGCTTCCATGTGACTCCTCAATAGTGGCGAAGGCCACGCCGGTGGCCGTCGGCGTAAAGCAAACAGACCAACCTACTGTGCCCTCCGTAACCAAGTCAAGGCGCGGCTGGAACTGACCATATTGTCATGTAAAGTCATATTTTGGACCATCAAGATTGTGTTCCGATGAGCCAAAACTGAACAGCTGTGACAAACCCCGCACAGCGGCGCGCATCCGCTAACTATAAGCTTTCCAAGGGTTTCGACGCTATGGCTGGGGTGGCCTTCCGCTTGCTCGATTCTAAGGCATGCCGGGGAGGCTTTATGCGCTTATTAAACCGAACCGCGTTCACGGCGGTCGTGTTCGTGCTGATGGGAACTGCGCTGGCGCAGGCCCAGAGGAAAGAGTCGGACACGCTCACCATTTCGAACTCACAACAGCAGGTCGTCGTGCTCAACACCGTGGTTGACCGCGTCAACCAGACGCTGACGATACGCGGGCTGTCCTTTGGATCGCCGGCGCCGCAGGTTTGGTGTGAGACCTATCTGATGTCCGTGATCAGTGCAACCGACACCGAGCTCGTCGTGTTTCTGCCGGCGGCAGTTCCCGACGGGACGCACCTGGCTCTCGGTTGTTCGTGGGCCATCGGAAAAGGATCGCGGGTTCTTCAACATGAACGTGGGAACGCCCGGGCGGGGTCCAGCGGGTCCAGCGGGTCCTGCGGGTCCGAAAGGTGATACGGGCGCGGTCGGACCGAAGGGCGACAGCGGCGCTGCCGGTCCTAAGGGTGACATGGGGGCCATCGGCCCGAAGGGTGACATGGGCGCTGTCGGTCCGAAGGGGGACACGGGCGCGGCCGGACCGAAGGGTGACACCGGCGCGGCCGGACCGAAGGGCGACACCGGCGTTGCGGGTCCTGTCGGACCGCAAGGTGAAGTGGGACCTGCGGGCCCCGTGGGTCCCACCGGCGCGGCTGGACCGCAAGGTGAGGTCGGTTCCGCGGGAGCGACCGGTGCCGTCGGTCCGAAAGGCGATACGGGCGCGACGGGCGCGACCGGCGCGACGGGCCCCAAGGGCGATACGGGGGCGACCGGTCCGCAGGGTCCTATGGGTCAGCAAGGACTCATGGGTCCACTCGGACCACAGGGCCTGCCGGGCGTCAGCGGCTATTTCATCGCCAGCAGCCCGTCGACGACGGTTGCGGTCCCTGGCAACTCGACGACGTCGCTGACTGCCAAGTGTCCCGCTGGTAAGAACGTCATCGGGGGTGGCTACGACTCGACCCAAGGCGCGGGGACATATGCGCTCCATCCGGTTTCGATGTACCCATCCGCAGCTGACACGTGGAGCGTGACGCTTCGTGTGAGCGGGATTAATAACGCAGTGACGATCACGTTCCGCGTCTACGCGATCTGCGCTGCGAGCTAGACGAGTTACCAAGGGGGTCTTGACCCTTGATTCGAGTCGTTACTCGAATCGGGGTCTGACCCCGCACTACAGCTTCCAGCTTCCTTTCCAGTTTCCAGTTTCCAGCTTCCAGCTCCCAGCTTTCCGGCTTTCAGTTTCCAGTTTCAGTTTCCCGTTCGACCCCGAGCCCTGTACCCTTCCCGTATCCGCTTATAATGCAAGGACGCATGAAAAGCGCGACGGCGGAAACGGACAAGCAGCGCTGGGAACGCGAGGTGCTCGAGCCAGCGCTCGAGAAGGCGCCCGAGCGCGCCGTGCCGTTCACGACCATTTCGGGCCGTCCGATCGGTCGCCTCTACACGCCCGACGATCTCTCCGGCTTTGATTACACCCGCGATCTGAACAACCCCGGAGAGTTTCCGTACGCGCGCGGCATTCATCCGTCTGGCTATTGCGCCAGGCTCTGGACGATGCGGCAGTTTGCGGGGTTCGGAACGCCTGAGGAAACCAACGAGCGATATAAGACGCTGCTCGCAGCCGGCGGAACGGGCCTGAGCGTGGCATTCGACCTGCCGACGCTCATGGGACGCGATCCCGACCACGAGTTGTCGCTCGGGGAAGTGGGCAAGTGCGGCGTCAGCGTGGTGTCGCTGGCGGACATGGAGCGGCTTTTCGACGGCATTTCGCTCGGCGACATCACCTCGTCGATGACGATCAACTCGCCGGCGCCCATGATCTTCGCGATGTACCTCGTCGTGGCGGAGCGGCAGGGCGCTGACTGGCGCACGCTGTCGGGGACGATCCAGAACGACATTCTGAAGGAATTCATCGCGCAGAAGGAGTACATCTATCCGCCGCGCGAGTCGATGCGGCTCATTACCGACGTCTTCGCGTTCTGCGCGGAGGAGGTGCCGCGCTGGAACACGGTGTCGGTGAGCGGGTATCACATCCGCGAAGCGGGCTCGACCGCGCTCCAGGAACTGGCGTTCACCCTGCGTGACGGCATCGAGTACATCCAGTACGGAATCGACGCGGGCCTCGACGTGGACGACTTCGCGCCGCGGATCTCCTTCTTCTTCAATTCGCACAGCGACTTCTTCGAGGAGATTGCGAAATTTCGCGCCGCCCGCAAGATCTGGGCGGACGTCATGCGCGGTCGGTTCGGCGCCAAGGACGAGCGGTCGTGGAAGCTGCGGTTCCACACGCAGACGGCAGGGGTTTCGCTGACGGCGCAGCAGCCGTACAACAACGTCGTACGCACCGCCGTGCAGGCGCTTGCGGCCGTGCTGGGCGGCACCAACTCGCTCCACACCAATTCGCTCGACGAGGCGCTTGCGCTCCCGACGGCCGCGGCGGCGACCCTCGCGTTGCGGACGCAGCAGATCATCGCCCACGAGAGCGGCGTCACCAACATGGTCGATCCGCTTGGCGGGTCCTGGTTTCTCGAGCGGCTCACGCTCGACATGGAGCGCGGCGCGAAGGAATATTTCGCGACGATCGATCGCATGGGCGGCATGGTCGAAGCGATCGAACAGGGCTTCCCGCAGCGCGAGATTTCCGAGGCCTCCTACAAGTTCCAGCAGGCCGTCGAGCGGCGCGACAAGGTCATCGTCGGCGTCAACGATTACGTGCAGAACGACGAGCCGCCGTTCCCGATCCTGTACATCGACGACAGCGCCGCCGACACGCAGCTCTCGCGGCTGAGAGACCTGAAGCGCACGCGCGACAACGACGCCGTTCGCAAGTCGCTCGATGCCCTGCGGACCGCCGCGCGCGGGCGCGCCAACACGATGTATCCACTGCTCGACTGCGTGCGTGCGTATGCCACGGTCGGCGAGATGTGTGATGCGTTGCGGGAGGTGTGGGGGGAGTACGAGGAAGTGCCCTTGATCTAGGCTGAGTGCCAGGGGTGCCCGGAGTGCCACGGGTGCCAGGAGTGCGGGTGGCACCCTGAGCACTCGCAGCACCCAGGCACCCGAGGCGCTCATGGCACTCATGGCACTCATGGCACCCTAGTTCTATATGCGCAAGATTCGCGTCGTCATTGCCAAGCCCGGGCTCGACGGCCACGATCGTGGCGCGAAGGTGATCGCGCGTGCGTTGCGTGACGCGGGCATGGAAGTGATTTACACGGGGCTGCGTCAGACACCCGAACAGATCGTGGCGGCGGCGCTGCAGGAGGATGCCGATGCCATCGGGCTCTCGATCCTCTCGGGTGCGCACATGCACATCTGCCCGCGGGTCATGGCGTTGCTCAAGGAAAAAGAATTGGACGATGTGCTCGTCGTCGTCGGCGGGATTATCCCGGACGTGGACATCCCGAAGTTGCGCGACGCGGGAATCAAGGGGATCTTTCTTCCGGGGAGCCCGATGCAGGACATCATCACCTTCATTTCGGAACACGTGAGGCCGCGGGTGGAGCAGGTCTGATGCCGCACAAGTTGCTCCTCGCCGACGACAGCGTCACGATCCAGCGCGTGATCGAGCTCACGTTTGCCGACGAGGACGTGCAGGTCGTGGCCGTCGGGGACGGGAAGAAGGCGATTGCGAGCATCGAGGCGGATCGCCCCGACATCGTGCTGGCCGACGTCGGGATGCCTGAACGCGACGGCTACGAGGTCGCGGCTTTCATCAAGGGCAACCCCCGGTTTGCCGACATCCCAGTGCTGCTGCTGACCGGCGCGTTCGAGCCGATCGACGAGACGCGTGCCCGGGCCGTCGGGTGCGACGGCGTGCTCGTCAAGCCCTTCGAGCCGCAGATGGTCATCAACCGCGTGAAAGATCTATTGGCCGGCCGTCACCCGGCCGGCTTATGGTCGGCAAGTCCCGCGGCGCAGGGGCCGACCCGGCAACCCCCACCGCCGGAGAAGTTCAATGTTCGGGCTATCGCGTCGCAGGCTGCCGCGCCTCAGGCCGCCGGGTCGCTGGAGGACTATTTCGACCGGCTCGACGCGGCCTTTGCCAATCTTGACGGCGCGCCGGAGGTCCATGTCGCTCCGGCTGCGCCGGCGACACCACCTCGGGGCGGTCGCTCAGTTGATTTTGAGTCGGAACACGCTCCGCCCGCGTCCTCCGGACTCCCAGTGGATATCCTCGACGGGTGGGATCCCGAGTTGACCGGTGATCCGAAGAGGGTCGTACCGATAGGTGCGCGAAGTGCGCCGCCACCGCCGTCAACGTTTGCACCTGCCGCGCATCCGGCCGCCGTCGCGCAGGATCCGCCTGCGCCGCCGGTTACCGTGCCGTCGCCGGCGCATGTCCCCACGCCCGCTCAGTCCCCGACGTCAACACCGTCTGCGCCGGCTGCCGCTGCGCCCGTCCCGCCGATGCCCTCGCTGGCGGAGGCGTTTGCGGCGCTCCTGTCGGCCGAGCAATCGCATGCGATCGTGCCGTCGGCTCTCGGGGCGTCGAGCATGTCCGACGATGTGGTGGACGAGATCGTCCATCGTGTCATCGCCCGTCTCGGCGATCAGGTGGTGCGGGAGACGGTGCTTGACGTGGCCGAACGGCTCGTCCGCGAGGAAATCGAGCGAATCAAGGCGAACGAATGAAATTGGTGAGTTCGTGAATTGGCGAGTTGGCGAATAGGTGAATTCACCAGTCCATGAACTCGCTAATTCATGAATTCACGAACTCACCAATTGCCACGTGGGGTACCATCAGCGTTTATGCCTGCCGGCTTCGAGCTCAATCATCCCGTTCCCGAGAAACCAGCCCTCGAAGGGCTCGAACAGAAATGGATGGCGCGCTGGGAGGCGGACGGCGTTTACCGGTTCGATCGGAGCCGCCCGCGCGCCGAAGTCTTCTCGATTGACACGCCACCCCCCACCGTAAGCGGCTCGCTGCACGTGGGACATGTCTTCTCCTTCACCCACACCGACGTCGTCGCGCGGTTCCAGCGGATGCGGGGGAAGGCCGTGTTCTATCCGATGGGATGGGACGATAACGGGCTGCCGACCGAGCGCCGCGTTCAGAACTACTTCGGAGTCCGGTGCGATCCGACGCTGCCGTACGACCCGTTGTTTGCCGTTCCTGAGAAGCCGGGGAAGCACCCGATCCCTGTGTCGCGACCGAACTTCATCGAGCTGTGCGCAAGGCTCACCGCTGAGGACGAGAAAGTCTTCGAGGGCCTGTGGAGATGTCTCGGGCTGTCGGTTGACTGGGCGATGACGTACGCGACGATCGATCGGCGCGCCCAGCGCGTGTCGCAGCTGTCGTTCCTTCGACTGCTGCGCCGCAATCTCGCCTATCAGCTCGAGGCGCCGACCCTGTGGGATATTGACTTCCGCACGGCGGTTGCGCAGGCGGAGCTCGAAGACCGCGAGCAGCCGGGCGCCTACCATCGCATCCGGTTCAAATCCGCCGGCCGCGACGGCTTCGTCGAAATCGATACGACGCGGCCCGAGTTGATTCCGGCATGCGTGGCGCTCGTGGCGCATCCCGACGACGAACGCTACAAGCCGCTTTTCGGGACCGACGTGCTGACACCGCTCTTTGGCGTTCGCGTGCCGGTGAGGGCGCACGCGCTGGCGGATCCGGAGAAGGGCACCGGCGTCGCGATGATCTGCACCTTTGGCGACCTGACCGATGTGATCTGGTGGCGGGAGCTCGGACTACCGGTCCGCGCCGTGATCCAGACGAACGGAGCCCTCAAGCCGGTCACGTGGGGCGAGCGGGGGTGGGAATCTACCGACGCGGCGCGCGCGCAGGAACATTACGACCACCTTGCCGGGTTGTCCGCCGTCAAGGCCCGCGCCCGTATCGTCGACGAGTTGAAAGGGTCGGCTGATCTGATCGGTGAGCCGCGGCCGATCACGCATGCGGTAAAGTTCTACGAAAAGGGAGATCGTCCGCTCGAGATCGTGACGAGCCGCCAGTGGTTCGTGAAGACGATGCAGTTTCGCGAGGAGCTGCTGGCGCGCGGACGCGAGCTTCAGTGGCATCCGCAATACATGCGGGCGCGTTACGAGAACTGGATCAACGGCCTCGCGGGGGATTGGTGCGTCAGCCGGCAGCGGTTCTTCGGGGTGCCGTTTCCGTTGTGGTACAAAGTGCGCGGCGACGGCTCGATTGACTTCGATGCGCGGCTCGTGCCGGCCGACGATCGGCTGCCCATTGATCCGTCCACGGACGTGCCGGAGGGCTATGTCGCGGGTCAGCGGAATCAGCCCGGAGGATTCGCGGGGGATCCGGACATCATGGACACGTGGGCGACCTCGTCGCTGACACCTCAGATCGCCTCGAGATGGGAAGAGGATCCCGATCTGTTCGCGCGTGTGTTCCCGATGGACGTGCGTCCCCAGGCCCACGACATCATTCGCACATGGCTGTTCGACACGGTGCTGCGCTCGCATTTCGAGTTCAACTCGCTGCCCTGGAAGCATGCGGCGATTTCCGGCTGGGTGCTCGATCCCGATCGGAAGAAGATGTCGAAATCGAAGGGCAATGTGGTGACCCCGATGGGCCTGCTCGAGGAGCACGGCTCGGACGGCGTCAGGTACTGGGCGGCGAGCGGCCGGCCCGGGACCGACACGGCCTTCGACACGGGGCAGATGAAGGTCGGACGCCGGCTCGCGATCAAGTTGCTCAACGCGTCGCGGTTCGTCCTGGCGAAACCCGAGCCGCACGGGCCGGTGACGGCTGCGGTGGATCGCGGCCTGCTCACGACGCTCGCGCGAATCGTGGACGAGTCGACCGTCGACTTCGAGGAGTTCAACTACACTCGCGTCCTGGAACGTGCGGAAACGTTCTTCTGGTCGTTCTGCGACGACTATCTGGAGCTCGTCAAAGGACGCCGGTATGGCGATCAGGGAACGGCGCTCGCCGCGTCCGCGAACGGTGCCCTCCTGACGGCGCTCTCGACGATGCTTCGCTTGTTTGCACCGTTTCTTCCGTTCGTGACCGAAGAGGTCTGGTCGTGGTGGCGCGAGGGATCGATCCACCGATCGGCATGGCCCACGAGGGATGAAGTGCTGGAGCCATCCGGAGGGGCAGAGGACAACAACGGTGTGGACTCGCTGCAGTTTGCCGCGACCGTTCTCGGCGCGATCCGCAAGAAGAAGTCGGAAGAGCAGCGTCCGCTCAAGACGTTTGTCACCAAGGCGGTCATCCACGCGCCGGCCGCGCAGTTGGCCTTGCTGCCGGAGGTGGAGAGCGACCTGCGCGCATCCGGGCTGATCCGGCAGCTCGAGACGGCCGCGGCCGACACCCTGCACGTCGAGGTGGAACTGGCGCCGCCTGAGCTGTCCAGAGAGGAGCGCCCGTCATGAGGTCGGTTCCATTCGCGCCCCTCGATCCCGCGCTGTACCGGGAGACCGTCCGGCGCGCGCTTGCCGAAGATCTTGGCTGGGGCGACGTGACGACTGAGGCGACGGTTGACGCGTTTCTTCACGCGCGGGGAATCATTCTTGCCAAGTCCGATTGTGTGATCGCCGGACTTGACGTGGCGGCGGAGACGTTCCGGCAGCTCGATCCCGGGGCGATCTTCACCTCAAAAGTCGTGGACGGCGATCGATGCACGCCCGGCGCCGTGGTGGCAGAGGTTCGCGGCTCCGCGGCCGCGATGCTGACGGCGGAGCGCACCGCGCTCAATTTCCTGCAGAGGCTCTCCGGTATTGCGTCGATGACCCGGCGCTACGTCGACGCGGCCGGCGGGACGATTACGGTCCTGGACACGCGGAAGACGACACCCACGCTGCGCGTACTTGAAAAATACGCGGTGCGCGCCGGCGGCGGGACGAACCATCGCGCCGGCCTGGACGATGGGATCCTGATCAAGGACAACCACATTCGCCTCGGCGGCGGGGTCGCGGAGGTGGTGCGCAAGATGAAGGCCGCGCGCCAGGAAATGCCAATCGAGATCGAGGCGCAGAGCCTCCAACAGGTTGACGAGGCGGTGGCCGCGGGGGCCGACCTCATCCTGGTGGATAATCTTCCGATCGAGGACGTTCGCGAGGCCGTGCGCCGCATCGCCGGCCGGGCGAAGGTCGAGGTGTCGGGCGGGGTCACACTCGATCGCATTCCGGAGCTGTCGCGCACCGGCGCCCACTACGTCTCCATCGGCGCGCTGACACACTCCGCCCCAGCCGTGGACCTCAGCTTCGAGCTCGAACGGGACGACCGGGTTGCGCCGGGTTCGCCCGCCGAAGCTACGGCGTAGGCGGCATGTCTGAGCCGATTCCGGAAGAGCTGACCCGTGCCCTCGCGGCCAGCTCGGCGCGACGCGGATGTTTTGGTGATCCCCTCTACTTTTTTTCCGAAACTGGTTCGACCAACGATGTTGCCGAATTGCTGGCGGAGCACGGCGCACCCGAAGGGGCGACCGTCGTGGCGTTGGCGCAGACAGCTGGCCGTGGCCGGTTCGGGCGCACGTGGTTCTCTCCCGCGGGGGCGGGGCTGTACGTTTCCGTCGTATGCCGGAACCAGGCCGCGGCGCCGCTCCTGACGCTTGCCGCCGGCGTGGCGGTCGCCGGCGGGATCCGCGCAGCCACCGGCCTGCCGGTGCACATCAAGTGGCCGAACGACATCGTCGTCGCCGATCGCACCGTCCCGGCGCGGCGTCGCAAGCTCGCGGGCCTTCTTGCGGAAGCATCGAGCGGAGGGGACGGTCTGCAGTACGTCATACTCGGCTTCGGCATCAATCTGCGGCCCGCCGCCTATCCGCCGGACCTGGCGGATCGGGCGACGTCCATCGAGACCGAGCTCGGACGGCCCGTGGACGGCGCGTTAGTGCTGGCCGAAACGCTCGCGATTTTCGCTGGTTCGTTCGAGCGGCTTGCGGCGGGTGAGACTCGGCACGTCCTCACACGCTGGCGCGAACTCGCGCCATCGGCGCGCGGCGTGCCGGTCGAATGGGACACGCCCCGCGGCGCTGTGTCGGGGGTGTCGGAAGGTATCGCGGACGATGGCGCGCTGCTCGTTCGCGTCGGCGATCGCGTGGAGCGGATCATTTCCGGCGAAGTGCGGTGGATGTGACCAGCGAGAACGCGGTAGAACCATGCTTCTAGCGATCGACGTCGGCAACACCAACATCGTCCTCGGCGTCTTCGACGGCGCGCGTCTCGCCGAGAGCTGGCGCCTGGCGACCCTGCGTGAGCGGACGTCGGACGAGCTCGGCATTCTCGTGACGCATCTGTTTGCGCGCAGCGGCATTGCCATCGATCGCGTCAACGGCATCATTCTGTCGTCGGTCGTGCCGCCTCTGACGCGCACGATGGAGGAGATGGCGGCACGGTACTTCGGCCGGCAACCGCTGACGGTTGAACCGGGAACGAACACCGGGATGCCGGTCCTGTATTCACCCGTGTCCGACGTCGGTGCCGATCGGGTCGTCAACGCGGTCGCAGCATACGAGGCGTACGGCCGCGCCACACGAACGCCGGTCATTGTGGTGGATTTTGGAACCGCCACGACGTTCGACGCGATTTCCGCCGCCGGCGAGTACATCGGTGGCGTGATCTGCCCGGGCATCGGCATTTCGGCGGACGCGCTGTTTCAACGTGCGGCGCGATTGCCGCGCGTCGACGTGCGCAAGCCGCCTGCCGTCATAGGTCGCACGACCGTGACCTCGATGCAGGCCGGGCTCTTCTTCGGGTATGTCTCGATGGTTGACGGGATTGTTGCGCGCATGCGCGCCGAGCTCGAGAACGGAGACCGTGGGGCGTGCATCGCGACCGGCGGCATGGCGGACAGCATTGCCTCGGAGACCACTGCCATCGAACACGTGGTCCCCGATCTGACGCTCGAGGGGCTGCGGCTGATCTGGGAGAGAAATCAATAAAGCTTGTACTCTCGCCTCATGCTTGTCCTTCCGCCTAAAGGCGGGAGCCACAAGATTCATAGAGTTCGGTGGCCTCCGTCTGTTTTGGTCTTTGTGGCTTCCGCCTTCAGGCGGAAGATCAAATGAACCCATGGATCCCGCCGAGTACTCCCGCGAAATTGAGTCGTACCTCTGCCGCAAAAACGAGGGGCACTTGATCCGCATCGTCGGGCCGGCGTTCGAACAGGTGTGCGGATGGGCGACGCTTGGCGTGCCCTTGAAGATTGCCTTCCGGGGGATCGATCAGTATTGCGAGCGGTACTACGCAAAGGGACCGCGACGGCGTCCCGTGCGGATCGAGTTCTGCGAGGCTGACATTCTCGATCTCTTCGACAGCTGGCGCCGCGCGATCGGCGTCGGCGCGGCGGGAACCGCGGCGACAGCCGCCGAACCTCCGGCGCGCAAGGCCCCGCTTGCCGCGCATATCGAACGTGCGGTTGCGCGGTTGACCGCATTGCGAGCCGGCGGCAAGAGGAGCCAGGAGTTCGCCGAACGAATCGACGCCGCCGTGCGTGAGCTCGATCACCTCGCGGCTGACGCGCGTGCCGCGCGCGGCGATCGGCGCGCGGCAATCGTCGATCGGCTGCAGGCGCTCGACGGCGAGCTGCTCGAGGCGGCAGCGAAGGAAACAGAGACCGAGGCCTCTGCCGTGGCGACGCTGAACCGTGAAGCAGAGGCGGAGCTTGCTCCGTTCATCTCACGGATGCCGCAGCAGGCGCTCGATCGCGCGCGCACCGCGGCCTTTCACAGGCTCCTGCGCGACGCGTTCGGCCTGCCTGTCCTGGCGTACGAGTGAGATGCTGACACCCGGCGACGAAATCGACGCGACGATCGAAAAACCAGCGGCCGGCGGGCGGATGATCGCGCGACACGATGGGCAAATCCTCCTTGTCGCGGGAGCGATTCCTGGCGAGCGCGCGTCCGTCCGCATCGAACGCGTGGAAAAGCGACTGGCCTTTGCGTCCGCGGTCCGGATCCTGGCGCCTTCGTCCGACCGTCGGGATGCCGGGTTCGATCCGCTCTGCGGAGGATGTGTGTACGCCCACATCGCGTACCCGCGACAGGTGGCGCTCAAAGCGGACATCATCGCCGACGCCTTCACGAGAATTGGCCGCATGCCGATTGAGCGTGCCGTTCCGATTGCAGCCTCGCCCGAAGCGGGGTACCGCATGCGCGCCCGCCTGCATGTGCGCGGTGATGCAGCCGGCTTTTATCGCGAAAACACGCACGAGATCTGTGACGCACGCCAGACGCACCAGCTGACGGCCGAATCGATGGCCGCAATCGGAGCGGCGCTGGCAGTGGTCGGAGACGCGCGCGCCGGCATTGCGTCGCTGGAGCTCAGCGAGAACATGACGGCCAACCAGCGGGCGTTTCATCTCGACGTCATACCGGATGCGCGCGAGCTGGAACCTGCGCTTACCCGCGCCACCGCCGCGGCCGGACTGACTGGCTGTACGGCACGCGGCCGGTTCGGTCCCCTCGTGCGCGTGGGCGACCCGGCCGTCGCAGATCCGCTTGCCGCACTCACTCACGGACGCGCGGAATCCGGTGACCTTCGGCGTCAACCGGCCTCGTTCTTCCAGGGCAATCGTTTTCTGCTGCCGGATCTCGTTGTCGCGGTGCTCGACGCGACACCTTTGGACGGACGCATTCTCGATTTGTATGCCGGAGTGGGCCTGTTCTCTGTGGGGCTCGCCGCGACCGGACGTGACGGCATCACGGCTGTCGAAGGCGATCGACAGAGCGCCGCGGATCTGAAGGCGAACGCGGGATCCTACCCGTCCGCGATCCGCGTTCTCGTCGGGCGCGTCGAGGATCAACTGGTCCGCCGCCCCGAAACTGCCGACACCGTCATCGTCGATCCGCCGCGAAGCGGGATCTCTCGCGAGGCGATGGACATCATCGTCCGGCACGGTGCGCGCCGAGTCATCTATGTGTCGTGCGATCCGCCGACGATGGCGCGCGACGGGCGTCGGTTGCTGGACGCGGGATACCGTCTCGAGTCGCTGAGGGGATTTGACTTCTTTCCCAACACGCCACATGTGGAGACGATAGGTGTGTTTGACAGGTAGGTCAGAGGCCGCTGGCGTGCTGTGCCAGTTTCGGTTGAATCAGCAGAACCCTGCTACATCTTCGACGCCATCCGTTCGCGCGCTGCAGCCACGAAGGCGTCGAACAGCGGCCGGAACTCGCCTGTGCGCCAGAAGTTTTCCGGGTGCCACTGCACCCCCACACAGAATCGTGCCGCCGGCGCCTCGATGCCTTCAATCACGCCATCGGGCGCCGTGGCCGAGGCGACCAGGCTCCTGCCGAGTGCGCCGACCGACTGATGATGACGGCTGTTGACGTGGCATGCGGACGATGCCTCCACGGCGCCGCCCATCGCGGCATGCAGCCGCGTGTCGCTGACGATGTGAATGTCGTGCGCGACGCAGTCCTTCGGTAACTCGAGGCTGTGCGTCAGATCCGTCTTCAGGGCTGAGGGAATGTCCTGGACGAGGGTCCCGCCGGTCGCCACGTTCAGAACCTGAGAGCCGCGGCAGATCGCCAGGACCGGGAGGTCCGCTTCCAACGCGCGCCGCGCGAGATCGATTTCGAATTCGTCGCGTCCCGGCTCCGCGTCGTGGACGCTCGGGTGCCGCTCCTGGCCGTAGAAGGCCGGATCGACGTCGCCGCCGCCCGTGAGCAGGACGCCGTCAATCGTATCAATCACAGCGCGCGGGCTCTCGCTCACCTCGAGCACGCGAGCACGCGCACCCGAGCGTTCCACCGACGCGAGGTAGTCGTCCAGGCGGCTGCAGCGGGTCACGCCGATGACTGGTTGCCGTTCGCTCATACGCCTTACATCTTATTTGGCACGCTGCATCCCATCAGGTCCAGTGCGCGCGCGAGTTGCGCACTGTAGTACGCGACGGCGGCGGCGCGCCAGGTCCGCGCGTCCTCGCGCTCTTCGTTGAGGATTGAGTACTTGTGATAGAAGCCGTTGAACGACTGCGCGAGACCGAAGGCGTACTTCGCCAGCACCGAGAGCTCGAGCGTGCGCACGGCCTGCTCGACGACCTCGTCCAGACGCGCCGCCTCGAACACGAGCCCCCAAAGATCGTGCGCTTCTTCGTCGTCGGCCGTGAGCACGGTCTCGGATGCTGACGCCACCGCCGACACGACGGCAGCCTGGTCGAGGCCGTGACGTTCCTTCAGCTTATTGAAGATGTTGTTGGCGCGCACGACCGCGTACTGGAGATACGGGCCGCTCTCGCCCTCGAAGCTCAAGGCCTCGTCGATGTCGAAAACGATGATCTTGCCGCGCGAAAACTTCACCATGAAATAACGGACAGCAGCGATCGCGATTGTCTCCGCAATCTGCTGCACCTGTTCCGCGGGCAGGTCCGTGTTTCGTTTGGATACTTCTGTGGCGGCCTTTTCCGTCAACCGATCCAGGAGATCGTCGGCCTTGACGCCCAGGCCTTTGCGTCCTGAAACCTCCACGAACGGCCGGTCCGCTCCCTCGCTCGCGTCGTACCCCAGCTCGCGCGCTGTGACGTGCGAGAGGGCCACCATTTCGTACGAATAATGGACTGAATGCGCGGCTTGTTCCTGGTAGCCGAGCACCGCGAGCGCCTGCTTCACGAGCTTCTGCAGATACGACTGCCGGGTGTCGATGACGTTGCAGACCCATGCCGCCCGGCCAAACGGCGGCGCGCCAGGCGTTCCCGCCGCGGGATCTGACGTCGTCGACCACAGGCGCGACGGACGCTCCTCGAAGATCCGGTAGTAGAAGTCCTTGCCGAGCAGGCCGAACTTCCACAGCTGGTACGCCATGTCCTTGCCGACGTAGGTGACCGTGCCGTCAGAACGCACGATCACTTTCTCGCGCCGCTCCTCTTCAGACTCCTCATCCACCGGGGCGGGCGGTACTGAGGAATCGTCCTGGGGCGCGCCGTCCGCGGCGTCGTCGTCGATCCGCATGACCCAGCAGCCCTTGAGCTTGCCCTCGGTCTGCAGGAACACGGCCCCTATCTTCTTCAGGAATTCGAACGCATGCGTCCAGAAATGCAGGCGCAGGATGTCTCCCTCCCAGGTCAGGAGGTCGTAGCCGATGTTCATGCGACGCATGGTCTTCAGATGCGCGCGGACGATGCGATCGGCGATGAAGCGCGCGAGGGCAGCGGTGTCGTTGTCACCCTGCTCGATGTCGTGGAGCGCCCTCGTGCGGATCTTCAACCGCTCCTTGTCCCCCTCGTACCACTCGGTGACACGCGCGTATAAGTCCCAGCAGTGGTAATCGAAGCGGCCGGCGTCGGCGATTGCGCGGACCTCGTCGAGCGTCTTGCGCTCGAGCTCGCGGAAGCCGACCGCGACGTCGGCAACCTGCACACCTGTGTCGTCGATGTAGTTCTGGATCTCGACTTCGCGGCCGAGAAACCGGAGCAGGCGCCCGAACGCATCGCCGAGCGCGGCGTTTCGCAAGTGCCCGATGTGCGCCGCCTTGTTCGGGTTGATGGCCGTGTGCTCCACGATGGCCTTGCCCTCCGACGAGACGGCCGGGGGCGTCCCGCGAAGCCACTGCCTCACAAAGGCCGGTCGATCGAGAAAGAAATTGACGTACCCGTTTGGCGCCGCGTCGATTCGTGAAAAGCCCTCGATCGTGCCGAGCGCGGCCGCGATTTCCTGAGCGATGGCGCGCGGGGGTTTGCGGAGCCGGCGGGCCAGCTCGAACGCGAGCGGCACGGCCAGGTCCCCGAGCGCCCGCCGCGGGGCGGGCTCAACCGGAATCGCCGCCAGAACGGGATCGCTGGCCGGGATGTTGTAGAGGCGGCCGACGGCTTCTGCAATGCGGGCGCGGACCAGTCTGTGAATCGGAAGAATCATGAATCAGCGTCCGTCATGGGGCGGGTTCGTCCAGTCGTGATACGATCTTGCGTCGATTCCGGCTTCCATTCACTCAACCCCTTGGCGCGCTCGTAATCATGCGGCGTGTTGACGTTCACGAAGGTCAGATCATTGCCCACGCCGATCTCGGCGACACGCAGGCCGGCTGGCAACGTCGCCGCTTCGTACTCGCGCCGTGTGAGGCGCGCGTGAATGTCTCCTTCGCAGGCGCGCGAGTAAATCGCGCACAGCGGCTCGTACCCGCATTCACTTCGCGGAATGACGAGGTCGGCATCCTCCACCGCAGCCAGGCGCAGCAGAAACGCGCTGGACAGAAAAGGCATATCGCAGGCGACGACCAGCGTGCGATCGCATGGCGAGCACCTGATGGCTGTGTAGATGCCCCCAAGCGGACCCGCACCCGCTATCTCATCGGGAACGACACGAAGGCCCCGCGCGTCCCAGGCCGGATCTTCACGCCCGACCACGAACACGTCGGTTGCGAGCGCGCGCAGCACCTCGAGCTGACGATCGATGATCGCCGCGCTCCCGATGGGGAGCGTGCCTTTGTTTACGCCGCCGAGACGGCTTGCGCGGCCGCCGGCCAGGATCGCCGCCGCCAGCGCGGGCCCGTTCGTCATGTCCAGACCGACAAGAGTATCAAACCTCGCGTGCACCCGATCCGGCCGCGTGTGCCGCCATGTAGGATGTGGCGATGAGCGAGCCACGCATCGGACGGGTGCTCGTGGCCAGCCTGCACCAGGCGATTGCCGAACTGCTCCCGAACAGGCTGGAGTTCTACGAGAACTGGCTGAACGTGTCGGGCCTGCGGCAGGGCACGATTGGCCTGGCGCCGTTATTTGCCGTGCTGAGCTTTCTGCGAACAGAAGGCGAGGCGTACAATTCAATCACGTCGCGCGCCGGTGAATACGCGGCGGATTGGACCGTCAACAATCTGGCGCCTCTCGAGCGCCGCGTGATCGGGGCGCTGCCCGCGCGGCTGCGCGCGCGCGCAGCCCTTCGCACCGCGCGTGCGCTCGTGCGCGACACCTATCCCGGATCCCGGGCGATCGTCCGTTTGAGGCGAGGCACCGCGTCGGTCGATCTTCGCGGGTCGTTGTTCTGCGAAGTACGGGAGGCGTCTATTCTTCCATTGTGCGGATTCTATGCCTCGGCCATCGCGCGCGTTCTGCACCTGTTCGCCCTTCGCGCCGACGCGCACGTGAACGAGTGCCGGGCTGGCGGCGCACGCAAGGGCTGCCTGCTGTCGGTGGTGGTCACCGCCGCACGTGTCGACGAGCCGGCTCCTGCCTGATGACGCACATCCTTGCCGTTGCGGCCACACTGGTGCTCCTCGCGCCGCCGCCGGTGGCCGCACAGGCTGCTACCGGCAGCCGGATACTCGTGGTCCCCTTCGAAAACATCCAGCACGAGCCGCGATTGCACTGGCTGTCGGAGGCCTCTGCCGTGCTGCTCGCCGACCAGTTGAATGCCCGCGGTCTGGGAGCGATCGCTCGTGATGAACGCGTGCGCGCCTTCGAGCAACTGCATCTGCCGCTGACAGCGTCGCTCAGCCATGCGACGGTGATCAAGGTGGGACATCTCGTCGGCGCGACGGAGGTGATCGTCGGAACCCTCAGGCTCGAGGCGGACAACCTCAAGGTCGAGGCCCACAGCATCCGGATCGACGTGGGACGGTTGCAGCCTGATGTGTCCGAGCGCGCGCCCCTCACTGGCTTGTTCGCAATCTTCGATCGGCTTGCGGGACGGCTTGCTCCCGATGCGCGCGTCATCGCGGGGTACGGCGGCACACGCCCGCCCCTCGACGCCTTCGAGAATTACGTGAAAGGCCTGATCGCGGAGAGCCCGGCTGTCCAGGTCAACTTTCTGGAAACAGCGGCCAAGATGTTTCCGCGGTACGACCGGGCGGAGCTCGCACTCTGGTCTGTGCGGACCGATCAGGACGATTACGGCGCCGCACTGGCTGCCGCCCGTGCGGTTCCGCCCGGATCGCCGCTGGCACGCCGCGCCCGCTTTCTTTCCGGCGTGTCGCTCGTCGAGTTGAAGCGCGATGACGAGGCGTTCGACGAGTTCAAAGCGCTGGTCCAGGACGCGCCCGCCCCGGGCACCGCCGCCCGTAATCCGGGCATGGCGGCGGCTTTGAACAATCTCGGCATCGTGCAGATCCGTCGTGGGTCGACGCCGCAGGCAGGCACGGCGACGTTTTACCTGACGAAGGCAGCCGAGGCCGATCCGGGAGATGCCGACTACCTGTTCAATCTGGGTTATGCCTATCTGCTGGAGGGCAACGCACAGGCGGCGATTTACTGGCTGCGCGAAGCTCTTCGGCGGGATCCGGCGGACCCCGACGCGCATTACGTGCTCGCGGCTGCGCTTCTGGGATCCGGCAGCGGCGTGGAGGCGGCACGCGAGAAGGCGCTCGCGCGGCAGCTGTCCTCCAGGTACGAGGAGCTCGAGCGGCGGGCGGCTGCCGATAAGCTGCCCGTTCCGAAAGGTCTCGAGCGGATGCGTATCGATCCGGACACGCCAAGCGGCCTGAGCCCCGAGCAGACGATCGTCAACTCCGCGCAGCGCGATCAGCGCGAGCTTGCGACATTCCATCTGGAGCGCGGACGCCGTCTGTACGAGCGCGAGGCCGACAGCGAGGCGATGGTGGAGCTCCGGCGCGCCGTGTATCTCTCGCCGTACGAAGCGCAGGCTCACTTGCTGATCGGGCGGATCCACCTCCGGGCGGGCCGCCCGCAGGAAGCGGTCAATGCGCTCAAGATTTCGATCTGGAGCGAGGACACCGCCGCGGCGCGCGTCGCCCTTGCGCAGGCGTACCTCAAGCTCCAGAATAGCGGCGCCGCCCGGACAGAATTGGAGCGCGCGCTGGTGCTCGATCCGGCCTCCACCGACGCGAAACGGATGCTCGCGGAGATCAAATAAGACCACGAGGCCGCCTGATCCCAGAGGACAATGGGAGCACGGAGTTCAGGAGGCCACTATGCGAGGTTCCCTCGGTATCGCCCTGGCCGGCGCGTTTCTCGCACTATCTGCGGTGTACGGCCAGGCCCCCCCGGCCGTCTACACCGCCGAGATTGACGGAATCATTCACCCGGTCGCCGCCGCATACGTGCGTGAAGTGATTGCAAAGGCAGATGCCGCCGGCGCGGCCTTGGTCGTGCTCACGCTTCGCACGCCCGGTGGCCTGGTGGACTCCACCCGCGACATCAACAACGCGATCATCCACGCGAAGACGCCGGTGGCCGTATGGGTCGGCCCGTCGGGCAACCGCGCCGCGTCGGCGGGGTTCCTGATCACGATGGCTGCCGACATCGCGGCGATGGCGCCGGGCACGCATATCGGCGCCGCGCATCCTGTCGCCGGCAACGGCGAAAAGATCGACGACACGATGGCGAAGAAAATGGCGTCCGACGTCGCGGCGTACGCGCGTACCCTGGCGACCGAGCGGAAGCGAAACGTCTCGCTCGTCGAGCAGGCCGTGCTCGAGAGCCGCTCCTTTACCGAGCGGGAGGCGTTGGCCGCGGCTCCGCCGCTCATAGACCTTGTCGCCAACGACGTCCCGGACCTCGTGCGCAAACTTGACGGACGGACGATCACTCGCTTCGACGGCGCCACGCAGACGCTCCATACCGCCTCGGCGACGACCACGAACGTCGCGATGACGTGGCAGCAACGGGTGCTGAGCGCGATCGCGCATCCGCAGATCGCGTACCTCCTGCTGACGCTGGGGACGCTTGGGCTGACAATCGAGCTGTGGAGTCCCGGCGCAGTCATGCCGGGCGTGGCGGGCGGCATCTGCCTGCTGCTGGCATTTTTCGCGTTCCAGGTCCTGCCCGTGAACTATGCCGGGATTCTGTTGATCCTGTTCGGCCTTGCATTGCTGGTGCTCGAGGTGAAGGTCGCGAGCTTCGGCTTGCTCGCCGTCGGCGGGATCATCTCGCTCTTCCTGGGCTCGTTGATGCTCATTGACTCGCCCTTGCCCGAATTGCAGATCGGTCTCCGCTTCATCGTGCCGGTCACGCTGGGTATTTCAGGGATTCTGCTGTTTCTTGTCACGCTGGCGGTTAACGCGCAGCGTGCGCGCCCGGTCACGGGAGCATCCGCCATGCTCGACGAGATTGCCCATGCCCTTACCCCGATCGAGCCCGGTGCCACGGGCAGCGTTCGCACGCACGGTGAGATCTGGACCGCGACAGCCGACGAGCCCATCGAAGCAGGCAGCCCCGTCCGCGTCACCGCGGTCAATGGATTGCTTCTGCGCGTTACGCCCGCCTCGAAGCGAATCGAAACCTGACGACGCGCGCCGCCGATCGCTCGCCGCAGTGGAGTTGGACGGAGGCGACGGAGACGAATTCACCACAGAGGTAGCAGAGAAAACAGAGAAATTCCGCTTTTATTCTCTGCTAGCTCCGCGGACTCTGTGGTGGGATCCGCCGTTGACTCTGTTCTCAGTCGCGAGCCGCGAAGCGAGAGTCGGGAATCGTCAGTAACGTGTATGATGCCGCCGGAGGCATGCCGTGTCGATACCGATATTGATTGTCGCCGTTATCGTCGTCTTCTGGTTGCTCAACTCGATCAAGATCCTCAACGAATATGAACGTGCCGTGATCTTCCGGCTGGGAAAGCTCCTGGGGGCCCCCAAAGGGCCGGGGGTGATCCTCGTGTTCTGGCCGATTGACCGGATGGTGCGCGTCAGCCTTCGGACGATCGTCATGGACGTGCCGCCTCAGGATGTGATCACGCGCGACAACGTGTCGGTGAAGGTCAACGCCGTCGTCTATTTCCGTGTGATGGATCCGCGGCGCGCGATTGTCGAGGTGGAAAGCTACCACTACGCGACATCGCAGCTCGCCCAGACGACGCTGCGAAGCGTGCTCGGACAGGTCGAGCTCGACGACCTGCTGTCGGAGCGCGAACGGCTGAACCAGCAGCTCCAGCAGATCCTCGATCAACACACCGACCCGTGGGGGATCAAGGTCTCCTCGGTCGAAGTGAAACACGTCGACCTCCCCCCGGACATGCAGCGCGCGATGGCCAAGCAGGCGGAAGCCGAGCGCGAGAAGCGTGCTAAGATCATTCACGCGGCGGGAGAGTTGGAGGCATCCGAAAAGCTCGCGTCAGCGGCAACGGTCATGTCGGTCGAGCCCATGACGATTACGTTGCGGTATCTGCAGACGTTGACCGAGATTGCCTCGGAAAAGAACTCCACGATTATCTTTCCGCTGCCCATTGAGTTGATGAATCTCATCACACGGCCCAAGGCGTAAGCGTGTCCGAGCTCTCACACGATACGGCGGACGACGGGTTTCACGAAATCCAGTTGAGCGGGAAGCAGCTTGTCTTCCTGTTCATCGTGACGACCACCGTCATCGTCGTCGTCTTTCTCTGTGGAGTGAAGGTCGGCCGCGGCGCGCGCGCGGCGCAGGGGGATGAGCCTGGGCCTGCGCCGGTCGCGACGGCGACACCCAATCCCCAACCGGTCCCGGACGCCGGGCCGCCGGCAGCCGAGCCGCCTGCTCCCGCCTCGGAGACGCCCGACGAGCTCAGCTATCATGGACGTCTGAAGGACGCGGCCGCCCCGGAGGATACCCTCAAGAAGCCAAAGGCTGAAGCGCCGCCGCAACCGAAACAAGAGCCGGCTTCGAAGCCGACATCGACATCGACAGCGTCCGCTCCGCGGCCGGCCCCGTCTGCTCCATCGGCCGGCGTCCCGGTCACCGGCCGCCCGGGCACATGGGCCGTCCAGGTGATTGCCACGCGCGATCGCGACATGGCGACCTCCATCGTCAAACGGCTCGTTGGCAAAGGGTACCCGGCGTTTCTCGTCGCCCCGCCCGGAGGCGCCGGCCCGGCGTACTTCAAGGTACACGTCGGCCGGTACAGCGATCGCGGTGAGGCCGAACAGGTGTCGTCCCGCATCAAGAAGGAAGAACAGTTCCAGTCCTGGATTACGCGCTAGCTTTCCTCTCGGGCGCGCTGCTCGCACTCAGCTTCCCGAAATTCGGCAATCCAGCATGCGCCTGGCTCGCATTGACGCCGCTGATCGTGGCCGTGGTCCGCGCGCCGCAGGCTCGCAGCCGGCGTGCGTTCTCCCTTGGCTTGCTTGCCGGCGCGGTGTATTTCGCCGGTACGCTCTACTGGCTGGTCGAGACGATGACCACGTTTGGCGGGTTGTCGATGGCGCTCGCGGTTCTTGCCGCGGCATTGCTCGTCGCCTACCTTGCGCTCTTTCCGGCGGCGTTCGCGCTCATCCTTTCGCGGCTTCATAGCGCATTCGGGACCCGCGCGCTTCTTCTCGCGCCGGCGGTCTGGGTCACGACCGAGCTCGGGCGGCAGTATGTGTGGGACGGTTTTCCGTGGGCGCTGCTGGGGTATAGCCAGGTCACCGTGCTCCCGGTCGCACAGGCCGCTTCGCTCTTTGGCGTCTACGGCCTCTCGGCGTTGCTGGGCCTCACGGCCAGCGGCGCGGCGTTCGTCATCATCGATCGGGGCCGCGCGCGCTGGCTCGTCGCCGGATCGATCGCGGGCTTGCTGGCGATTACGACGCTCTGGGGGCAGGCGCGTTTGAGATCCTCGGATCTGCTGACACACGGCGAGCCGGTTCGGGTTGCCGTCATTCAAGGCAACGTGGCGCAGGAGGAGAAATGGAATCCGGCGAACCGTCAGGCGATTACCGACCGCTACATCACGATGACGCGGCAGGCGCTCGCGCAGGGGGCCACTTTCATCATGTGGCCCGAATCTGCCACGCCGCTTCCGTTCGAGCAGGACATCCCCGGCGGCTCCGCAATCCGGCGCATCGCGATCGAATCACACGCCACCCTGCTCGTCGGCAGCGATCAGGTCGAGCCGATCAAGACCGCGACGCCGTCCGACAAGGAGCAGTCGCGCTACTACAACGCGGCATATCTCGTCCGGCCTGACGGCAGCGTCGGGGCCGTGTATCGCAAGATGCACCTCGTGCCCTTCGGGGAATACGTTCCGCTGCAGTCAGTGTTGTTCTTTGCGGGGCCCATCATCGGTGCCCTGGCCGACTTTTCCTCGTTCACACCAGGCGACGTGCCGGTACTGCTGCCGATCGGCCGTCATCCGATCAGCACGGCCATCTGCTACGAGGTCATTTATTCGAACCTGATCCGTCAATTCGTCCGCGACGGCAGCGAGCTGTTGACGACGATCACGAACGATGCCTGGTACGGGCGGTCGTCGGCCGCGTACCAGCATTGGGACCAGGCGTCGATGCGCGCCATCGAGGAAGGGCGATACCTCGCCCGCGCCGCCAATACCGGCATCAGCGGCTTCGTCGATCCGTACGGCCGTATCATCACCAGGACCGCCCTGTTCGAACCGGCGGTCGTCGTCCGGGACATCCGGTTCCTGACGGATCGGACGATCTATAACCGGATCGGCGATTTGGTGGCCTGGCTGTCGGTGGCGTTGACAGCCGCCGCGCTTCTCGGGGCTGCGCGAGTCAGATAAACTGTGGAGTTGACGAAGGGAACGGATTCACAACGAAGAAACGAAGTAAACGGAGACGAACGAAGGAGAACACAGCCGTCAGGCGCCTCCCGCCGCCTGGGTCTACGTTTCCACGGCGGGAGCGCCTGGCGGCTGTTTCCTCGTTCGCCTTCGTTAGCTCCGTTCCTTCGTTTTGAACCCGTATTCTTCGCCATCTCTGTTAGCAGTCAGATTTATGGCTATACAACTCGACGAACAGCTTCGCAGGTATCAGGACCTTGCGCGCCGCGCATCCGATCTGCGGAGCTATCTTTGACGCCGCACATCCCGCGGAAGAGCTTTCGACCATAGAACAGCGCGTTTCGCAACCCGACTTCTGGAAGGACCAGGCGGGGGCGCAGAAACTGCTCCAGCGCCGGCGCCGGCTCGAGGAGGACCGCGATCTCGCCGAATCGCTGCGGGCGCGGGCGGAGGATCTGGCCGTGCTCGTCGAATGGGCCGAAAGCGGTGAGCCCGTTCTCGAGGATCTCGCGCGGGGGCTCGACGATCTGTCGACCGTCGTGGATGCGGGCGAGACCAAGAAGATGCTCGGCGGCGAGCACGATCGAAAGAACGCGATCGTGACCATCCATCCCGGCGCGGGCGGCACCGAGTCGCAGGACTGGGCGGAGATGCTGCTCCGGATGTATCTGCGGTGGTCGGAGCGGCGCGGCTTCAAGCGCGATGTGATCGACCTGCAGCCCGGCGACGAGGCAGGCATCAAGAGCGCGACGATGACGATCGTCGGCGAGTACGCGTACGGAATGATGCTGGCGGAAGCCGGCGTGCACCGGCTCGTGCGAATCTCGCCGTACGATCAGGCGTCGCGGCGTCACACGTCCTTCGCGTCGGTGTTCGTCTGGCCCGAACTGCCCGAGGACGTCGACGTCGAGATCGATGAAAAGGATCTCCGCATCGATACCTACCGATCGAGCGGCGCCGGCGGCCAGCACGTCAACGTGACGGACTCGGCGGTGCGCATCACGCACCTCCCCACGAACATCGTCGTGTCGTCCCAGAACGAGCGATCCCAGCACCGCAATCGTGATTCCGCGATGAAGGTCCTGAAATCGCGCCTCTTCGATCTGAAGCTGAAGGAGCAGCAGGCGAAGCTGGATCAGCTCGGCGGGGAAAAGAAGGACATCGCCTTCGGCCACCAGATCCGCAGTTACGTACTTCACCCGTATCAGCTGATCAAGGACCACCGCACGAAGGAAGAAGTCGGGGACGTGAACCGCGTGCTGGACGGCGACATCGACGGCTTCATCAAGAGCTATTTGATGAAGAAGGCCTCAGGGACGCTCGGGCAGGCCGCGCCTGAGGAAGATTGAGCGTCGCGGGTGATTACTGTCTTTGCGTGAGCGGTGAATGCGACCCAGCGTCACCGTGGTGAACGGGTTCGCAAACTCCCCTCGAGAGGTGACATCCGTTGCCGCGCAGAGGCGGGCGCGCCGCCAGCCCCGCGCATCTCGTTCTTGCTCCCGCGGACGTGGGGTCCCCGACGCGCACGCTTGCGCGTTGGGGTAGCGTTGCGCCCACTGCCCAGCTCGAAGCTGATCGCGAGCACGTCGAAGGGTCAGCAATCGCCAATCAACAATTCACGTTCACCGAATCGACCCGGGCTGGGTGCCGGCGATGAACGCTTCGGAGATGGCGCCCGCCGTGCCCTCAACCTCGGGATTGCCCGACGTCTTGTCCACTGTCACAAAGACGATGTTGCCCGGAGGGGGGAACATGGGCAGGTCCTTGCGGTCGCCAATCCACGCCTTCATGATGTCCATCCAGATTGGCAGCGCCGCCTCGGCGCCTGTTTGATTCGACCCGATTGGCTTTTTCTGATCGAGGCCGACCCACACGCCGATCGTGATGTCCGGATCGAACCCGATGAACCACGCGTCCGTGTAGTCGTCGGTGGTTCCGGTCTTGCCCCCGAGCGGCCAGTTGAGGGACGCGGCTTTGGCCGCGGTTCCCCGTTGCACGACGCCGCGCAGGAGGTTGGTCATGACGAAGGCGGTGTCGGCCCGGATCGCCTCCTTGGGCTCGGGCCGATTCTCTTCGAGCACGTTTCCGTCGCGATCCGACACCTTGAGAATCGGATACGGACGCATGCGCACGCCCTGGTTCGGGAACACGGAATATGCGCTCGTCATTTCCGTGAGCGTGGCCTCGGCCGCGCCGAGCGCGATGGCCAGGTACGGAGGCAGCGGCGAGGCGAGGCCTAGCTTGCGGGCGTACTGAATCACGTGTGCCGGACCCAACTGTTCCATCACGCGCACCGCCGGCACGTTCCGCGACTCTTCGAGCGCGTGGCGCAGCGTGATCGGCCCTTCGAACTTCCGGTCGTAGTTCATCGGTGTGTAGACTGGCGATCCTGGTCCGCCCGGAAAACTCGACGGGGTATCAATGATGATCGTCGTCGGCGTGTAGCCCCGATCGATGGCCGCCGTGTACACGATTGGCTTGAAGGCGGACCCGACTTGGCGGTACGCCTGCGTCGCGCGGTTGAACTTGCTGCGCTCGAAGCTGTAGCCGCCGATCATCGCGCGAATCTGGCCGCTCCGGTTGTCGATCGCGAGCACCGCCCCCTCGACGAGCGGCGGTTGCTCGAGCGAAGCCGTCGCCGTATGCGCCGCGTCGTCGACGGTCAACAACCGGGTTTCGACGAGATCTCCGGGCGTGACGAGCTGCGTGCCGGCGGTCTTGCGGGTCCACGCGAATCCTTTGCGATCGATCGTGACGCGGAGCGAACCCGCGCGCAGCTGGATCGTCGCGCCGTCGGCGCTGGTGACGATCGCGGGGACGAGATCGTTGGCGGCCATCGGGCGTTCCCATCGCGCATGCCGGAATGTCTCGAGGGTCTGTCCGTCGGCTACCACGTTCCGGCGAGGCTTGCGGAACCCCCGGCGTTTGTCGATCCGGCGCAGCCCGTCGTCGAGCGCGCGATTCGCGGCTTCCTGAAGGTGGACGTCGAGGCCGGTCTGCACCGAGAGGCCGTTTTCGTAGAGGCGCTTGGCGCCGTAACGCGCTTCCAGCACCTTCCGCACTTCTTCGAGGAAATACGGTGCGACAGACGGCTGGCCGGACGGCTCGCCTCGCAGCACGATCGGCTTCTTCCTGGCTTCTTCCGCGGCGGCGGGCGTGATGAACCCGACTTCAGCCATGCGGCCGAGCGTGTAGTTCCGGCGCCGAAGCGCGGCGTCCATGTTCACGTACGGACTCTGCCGCACGTTGCCCTGGAGAATGCCGGCGATGAGCGCGGCCTCTTCGACGGTGAGATCTTTTGCAGACTTTCCGAAATACAGCCGCGACGCGGCCTCGACGCCGTAGACGCCGTGGCCGAAGTACATCTGATTGCAGTAGAGGGTGAAAATCTCGTGCTTGGTGTAGCGCTTCTCGATACGGATCGCGAGGAGCGCCTCCTTGATCTTGCGTTCCCAGGTCTTCTCATCGGTCAGAAACAACTTGCGCGCGAGCTGTTGTGTCAGCGTGCTGGCGCCGGCCGCTTTCCGCCGCTCTATGATGTCTTTCATGAGCGTGGCCACGATCCGCGGAATGCTGAGGCCGATGTGCTGCTCGAACTGGTCGTCCTCCGCGGCCATGATCGCCTGCCGCAGATTCGGCGAGATCGCCTCGTACGGGATGACCTCGCGCCGCTGGATTGCGAACTCGCCGACCACTTCACCGCGGGATCCGTACACTCGCGTGATCGTGCTCGGCGCGTAGTCATCCAGCGCCGAGATCTGGGGGAGATCGCCGGCGTACGCGAAGATGACGCCCGTCGTGATTCCGAGGAGCGCGGCGATGAGGAAGAGCGCAATGAAGCCGGCGTTGCGCGCGAGCTTGACTACGTATGTGGCCATGATGGGTGCTGACTGCTTTCGATCGATCTTAACCCCGGCGGCTCTTGAGGGCCTTGAGAAATTCCGCTGGTGTTTCCACGCGGATGCCGTACCGGAGCGTCGCGAGGAAGTGACGCCGGTTATCTGTAACGATGACGCCGGCCCCGGCGGCGCGCGCCACCTCGGCAATGTGCGCGTCGTAGATCCGTCCCCCGGCCGTGTTGTCCTGGGCTGCCGCGTGCAGCAGATGCACGCGATCGGCCGCCGGCAGATCGTAGACAGCCATCCGCCCGAACACCTCGTCCTGGAGAAGTCGAGCGGCGTCCACGGGCGTCAGTCTGAATTCGGAAGGGAGCCTGGTTGCGACCGAGAAGAACTCGAGGCAACAGTGCCACGCAGTGGCAGGTGACTGGATGGTCTTCTCTGCCACGGCGTGCAGAACGGACTGAGCGGGCGCGCTCTGCGGGCCGAAATCCAGCATGCCCGCCAGGAGCACGCTCGTATCGAGGAAGCTTGTCGCGATGCCTGTTACGGCCATCGGTTGCGCTCTTCTTCGATGAGCGCGGCGATGTCGATTCCGGGGCGCACGTCGGCGGCAACCGTGGGCCGCGCGACGGTACGACGGCCAACTTTGACGAGCCGGGGACCCGGGGCGACGCGTTCGAGCCGGATGCCGAACTCGTCGACGGTGATCTCGAGCTCGGTACCAGGCGTCAGGCCGGCGCGGTCCCTGATGCCCGCCGGGATGACCACTCGACCTGCCTTGTCGATGGTGGTTTTCATGGTATCAGAATACCATGAACCACATTCATGGCTTGTCCTTCCAAGTGGCTTGTCCTTCCGCCTGAAGGCGGAAGCCACGTGTTTTCTCACATTTGTGGCTTCCGCCTTCAGGCGGAAGGGTCACCAAGGCGACGGATACGCTCACGCGGAGAACCGGCTACCGCCCGCCGCCGCGTCTGACGGCCCCCCCGGATGACGGTTGCCCGCCCGGCCGCGCGCGACCCTGATTCGGCGCGCTGCGATTGTCGGGTGCGGGCGCATTGCGGTCAGTTCCGGGGCTCGAGCGTTCGGGGGCCGCTGGACGCGCGCTTTCGGGTGGGGGCCCCGAGGGGCGATCGTTTGCCGGAGCCCGGCGCTCGATGCCGCCAGAAGGGCGGGCCTCGGGTGCTGAGGGCCTGGCGGACTCCGGACCGTTCGGCGATGCGCCGCCGTAAGGACGAGCCGATTCAGGTGCCCGCGGGATCGCGGTGCCGTACGGCCGATACTCCGGCCGCGGATTGGCGCCCGGCTCCGACCGATCCGGAATACGACGTCCGTAGTCACGATAGCCTGGCGCGGCACTGTCTTCCGCGCGGGGGGTTGCGGGAACACCGCGCTCGGCTCCGTAAGCTCGCTGCGAGGGAATGGGGACCCCGTACGTCGAGTTTTCACGCGGCACAGCCCGGCGGCCGACAGCCGGATCGCGCTCGACATTTGACGACGGCGTGCCCGCGGCCGGGTTGCGTCGGCCCGGATCGCCTGCGTCGCGGGCGTTGCTGTCCATGGGGCTTCGGCGGGCGAGGCCAGGCTCGCGCGCGGCGCGCCCCGGCGTGCTCTCTACAACCGAGCTGCGAGGCTGTCCGACAATCACGCGCGGAGCGCCCGAGCCGACTCGAGATGCGCCCGGTTCGAGGTTCGTGTACACGGGGGAGATCGGCCGCCGTGACTGCTCCGTACCCGCGACACGAATCGGGGCGCTGGAGCGCGGTACGGCGTATCCGCCGGAATCCGGCGCGGAGCTGCGTGTCACGAACGACTCCCGCGTCCGCACGTCGAAGGTGCGTCCGGCGACGTAATGCACGGTCACGTAGTCCACGCCGAAGTGACGCCGCGCCACCGCGGTCCACGCACGCCACGGATCGTAGCCGCGCCCGTAGCCCCCGTAGCCGTTGATGTTGCCGATCTGAAGTACCGGCCGATTGTTCCATCCTAGCGGACACCAGCTGACGTATCCCGGTGCGTACGCCCACGAGACCCATGCGGGTCCCCAACTTCGGCCCGGAATCCAGAACCACGTGCCGGCCGATATGCCCCACCGGCCATAGTGATGCGTCGGCCACGCCCAGGGATCGACGCCGATCCACGTCCATCCATACGGCCGCAGCGTGGCCCAGCGGCCGTTGTAATACGGTCGCCAATCGACCGAGACCCGCGGATACCAGACGTAGCCGTACGCGGCTTCGTAGCCCCAGGCGCCGTACCGATCAAAAGACGGCGCGTACGGCCGCACTTCCTCGGGAAGATATTGCGCCGAGACCCCCAGGCGCTGATCGCGGCGCGCCTCCGACCAGCGATCGAAGCTGTCCCACGACGCCGAGTTGAAGACGTATGCGTAAGACGGCGCGGCATTCGCGCGCGCATACGCGCGTTCCCCGGCCCGGAGCGGCGTCCTGCCGTCGTCGTTGACGAGCTCCGCGGCGCCCCGAATGACGGCCAGCTCGATCTCCGCCTCGCGAGCGCCATGCAGCACCGCCAGGCGATACTCGCCGGGCTCAGTGATCAAGGCCGACGCCGAGGACGCATCGATGCGATACGACACGCGACGATTCGGGCCCGGTATCGAGAGCCGGATCCGTCCGTCGAGAAGCCGCACGAGCTCATCGGACTGAAAGTCCAGGGTGGTGTTCGCATCGACATGCAGCGCGCTGCCGTCGGCAAAAAGAATCTCGACGCGTCCGCCCTGCGTACGCATTCGATCTCCGGCAAGGAGCGGCATGTTGGCCGGGGCAGAATCCGGCTGGCCGTCACGTTCGAGAACGGCCGCGCCGTCTACAAAGGAGACGTGAGCGGGCGGATCGGCCGCAAGCGACTCGGGGTTGCCGGCCTCTGGTGGCTGGGCCAACGCGAAGGCCGAAGCGCCAATCCATAACAGCCCGGCAATGAACGCAATCGCTCGGACACGCGAGACGACACTCAGGAGGCGGGTCATACAGACCTCGACGGGGAGCGGCGATCCCCTAAGCAGCGGTCACGATCCGCTGGAGCAGGCTGGCAACCGTCATTCTACCACGCACTTAGGCGAAGTCCAGCAGTACGGCTTGACTAATTAACGCTCACATTTTATATTACTAACGTTATAAAGATTTGCCGCATAGCTGAGCGGCAGGACGTGAGGACAAACGGCATGAGCAAGATTATCGGTATCGACCTGGGTACCACCAATTCGGTTGTGGCGGTGATGGAAGGCGGAGAGCCGGTGGTGATCACCAATCCCGAGGGCAGCCGCATTACGCCTTCGGTGGTGGGGTTCACCAAATCGGGCGAGCGGCTTGTCGGCCAGGTGGCGAAGCGCCAGGCGGTCACCAACCCTGAGAACACCATCTTCTCGATCAAGCGCTTCATGGGGCGCAAGTACGACGAGGTCAACGAGGAGATGAAGATGGTCCCGTACTCCGTCGTACGGGCTTCGAACGGAGACGTCCGGGTGAATGCGGCGGGCAAGGAATTCTCGCCGCCCGAGATTTCCGCGATGATTCTGCAGAAACTGAAGCAGGCCGCGGAGGAGTACCTCGGGCAGACGGTCACGAAGGCCGTGATCACGGTCCCTGCGTATTTCAACGACGCGCAGCGCCAGGCCACCAAGGATGCTGGACAGATTGCCGGCCTCGAAGTGATGCGCATCGTCAACGAGCCGACCGCTGCCGCGCTCGCGTACGGCCTCGACAAAAAGAAGGATGAAACGATCGCCGTCTACGATTTCGGCGGCGGCACCTTCGACATTTCCATTCTGGAAGTCGGCGAGGGCGTGGTCGAGGTCAAGGCGACCAATGGCGACACGCACCTTGGCGGCGACAACCTCGATCAGCGGATCATCGAGTGGATCGTCGCGGAGTTCAAGAAGCAGGAAGGCATCGATCTCTCGAAGGATCGGATGGCGCTGCAGCGTCTCAGGGAAGCTGCGGAGAAGGCCAAGATGGAGCTCTCCACGGTGATGGAAACGGACATTAACCTGCCGTTCATCACGGCGGATCAGACCGGCCCGAAGCACCTCACGATGAAGCTGACGCGGTCGAAGTTCGAGCAGATCGTGGAGGACCTCCTGCAGAAGACCGTCGCTCCGACCAAGCAGGCGCTGGCCGATGCCGGCGTCGATCCGTCGAAGATCGATGAAGTGGTGCTCGTCGGCGGTTCGACACGCATCCCGCGCGTGCAGGCAATGGTGAAAGAGCTGTTCGGCAAGGAGCCGCACAAGGGCGTGAATCCGGACGAAGTCGTCGCGATTGGCGCAGCGATTCAGGCGGGCGTCCTGGCCGGCGAGGTCAAGGACCTGCTGCTGCTGGACGTCACGCCGCTCTCGCTCGGGATTGAAACGCTCGGCGGTGTCATGACGACGCTCATCCCCCGGAATACGACGATTCCGACGCGGAAGAGCGAGACGTTCTCCACCGCTGCCGACAATCAGACCAGCGTCGAGGTGCACGTGCTGCAGGGTGAGCGGCCGATGGCGCGCGACAACCGCCCGCTCGGCAAGTTCCACCTGGCAGGCCTGCCGCCCGCGCCGCGTGGGGTGCCCCAGATCGAGGTCACGTTCGACATCGACGCGAATGGCATCGTGAACGTCTCGGCCAAGGACATGGCCACGAAGAAGGAACAGAAGATCACCATCACCTCGTCGAGCGGCCTTTCGAAGGACGAGGTCGACAAGATGATGAAGGAGGCGGAGGCGCACGCCGAGGATGATCGGAAGCGCAAGGAGGAAATCGAGACCCGGAACCATGCGGACCAGGCGGCGTATGCCGCCGAGCGCATGCTCAAGGATAACGGCGACAAGCTCTCGGCCTCCGACAAGCAGCCGATCGAGTCGGCGATTGAGGATCTCAAACGGGCGATCGAGAAGAACGACGTCGCGGAGATGAAGCGCGCGATGGACGCGTTGAACACGGCGCAGCACAAGGCCGCCGAAGTCCTCTACAAGTCGGCCAACGCCGGGGGCGCGGAGGCCGGCGGTCCGTCGGCCGGCGGCGTCGACCCGGGCGCGGGGGGGGCCGGCCAGGCCGGGAGCTCCAGCGATGTCATCGACGCGGAAGTCGTCGAGGAAGAGAAGAAATAGTGTCTGGGTGCCAGGGGGTGCCAAGGGTGCCAGGGGTGCCAGGGGTGCCACGCGTGCCGGAGGTGCAGCGGTGCTAGTAGGGCCACTCGTGGCACGCAGGGCGCCCGTGGCACCCAAGGCACCGATGGCACTCTGATATGGACTTTTACGTCATCCTCGGACTCGAGCCGGGCGCAAGCCCGGCCGAGATCAAGCGGGCGTATACGCGGCTGTCCCGGCGGTACCATCCCGGGGTCAACCCGGGTGACCGCCAGGCAGAAGCGGTGTTCGACCGGATCACCGAAGCGTACCAGACGCTGAGCGATCCGGATCGCCGGCGGCAATACGATGCCGCGGGCGGATCGCCCAACCCGCGTCCACAAGCGGGCGCGTTCGAGTTCGCGGGATTTGATTTTTCGTTCGCCGCGCGCGGCACCGAAGCCGCGACATTCAGCGAACTGTTTGCGGATGTGCTCCACCCGCCCGTCAAGGATGATGGGCAGGCCGAGCCGGGGGCGGATCTCTTCGGCTCACTGACGGTGACGTTCGAGGAATCGCTCCGCGGCGTCGATCGCCAGGTCGTCGTGACCCGCCAGGTGCTCTGCGGGGCGTGCGCGGGGGCTGGACGGATTCGCACGCCGGAAGGCCGTTGTCCGCATTGCCTCGCGACCGGCCGGGTGCAGTGGGCGCGCGGGCACATGGTGTTCGCGAAATCGTGCGCGGCGTGCGCGGGCACGGGCCGCCAGCGTTTTCAGCGCTGCGAGGTCTGCGGCGCGCAAGGCCGTCTCGTTCGCAGCGAGCCGGTGCCGGTGCGCGTGCCGGCCGGCGTGTCGGGCGGCACACAGTTGCGATTGCCGGAACGTGGACACGCGGGGACGCGCGGTGGACCGAACGGCGACTTATATGTGGACGTCCACGTGGAGGCGCACCCGCTCCTGCGCCGGGAGGGGGATGACCTTTTCATCGTCGTACCGGTGGCAGTGCATGAAGCCGTGCTCGGCGCGCGGATCGACGTGCCCACGCTCGACGGACGCATCAACGTGAAGATTCCGCCGGGTACACAGGCCGGGCAGCGATTGAAGGTGAGCGGTCGCGGCGCGCCGACGCCGTCGGGATTGCGCGGCGATCTGATCGTCGAAGTCAAGCTGGTGCTCCCGGCGGTGTCCGATGAGCGATCGAAGGAGCTGATGCGCGAGTTCGGCCGGCTGAACGATGAAAACGTGAGAAGAGACTTACACGTATGACCGCCAAACGGTCGGGCAAGGCGTACTACATGATCAGCGCGGTGGCGCAGAAGTACAACATCCACCCGCAGACGCTGCGCCTGTACGAACGCGAAGGCCTGTTGAAGCCGTCGCGCACGGAAGGGAATACGCGGCTCTATTCGGAAGATGATCTCGAGCAGCTCGAGACCATCCTGTCGTTGACCCGCGATCTCGGCGTCAATCTCGCGGGCGTCGAAATCATCCTGAACATGCGTCGCAAGATCGAGGCGATGCAGCACGAAGTCAACGAGTTCATCGACTACGTGAAGCACGAGGTCTCGCGCGGCATCGGCGACTGGGAGCAGCGGTTGAGCACCGCGCTCGTGAAGTCGTCGCCGACCGACCTCGTCCGCGCCGCAGCCGCTTCGGCCCATACCGAAACCACCGTCGAGCCTGAACAGGTCGAAGAGCCTCGCCGAAAGGCATGACGCGCCTCACAGCGCCTTTCTTCTTCGTATCCGAGCCGCGGCTATCGCCGTGATCGCCTGATTGCCAACCCGGGCGGGTTGCGCGGATGATATTCGTATGGCGCACGCCCCTTCGGACGACACCGATGCAATCTCGGGCTGATCGAGGCCGGCCGGCGGTTCGATCCCGATCGGAACGTGAAGTTCATCCCCTACGCCGTGTGGTGGATTCGCCAGGCCATCACCCACGCGCTCTCGGGCCAGACTCGGGCATTCACCCTCCCGCAAAAACTGTCGGCAGTGGCCTCGCGTTTTCGGGCGTGAGGTCTCGGAATTGGCCGAGGAGCTTCGCCGTAGCCCGACGCATCGTGAAATCGCCGACGATCTCGATCTGTCCGAAGGGGAGGTCGAAGCACTGATCCGAATCGGCGACCGCGACGTGTCCCTGAGCGATGGACCGGAGCTTGGAGAAAATGCTCCGGCAGGTGAGCGTGCCGCCTGCCGAAGAGGAGCTGATTCATCGGCGGCTGCACGCGGGCGTGCGCGGCGCGCTCGGCGAGCTGGACGAGAAGGAGCGGGAAGTGATCGAACTGCGGTTCGGCCTCGATCGCGACGGCGACCCTCGCACCCTGCAAGAGGTGGGCGACACGCTCGGCCTGTCGCGCGAACGCATCAGACAGATCGAGTCTCGTGCCAAAGAAAAACTGCGGCGCTCGAAGCGCGCGGGTGAACTGCGCAGCTATCTGAATTGACGATTGCGGATTCGAATCAACCGTCTTACAATCACGATTCACGTTCGTCAGATTTCCCATCCACATGGCCTGTCCGCTTTGCGACGATACCGGCTGGAAGGCCGTTGAGGCCGATGGCGTCCGCCGCGTTGTCCGATGCGATTGCTGGCGTCAAGGGCTTTCGACGCGTCTGTTGGACGACGCGCGAATCCCGCCGCGCTACAAGCGGTGCGATCTCGAAACCTTCGTGACGTATCCGAACGAAAAGCTGCTGGGCGCGGTGAAGCAGGCCCGCAAGTTCGCCGAAGAGTTTCCCGAGCCTCGCAAGAGTCTCTGCCTGATCGGTCCTCCCGGCATAGGCAAGACGCATCTCGCGGTGGCGGTGCTGCGTGACGTGATCGTCACGAAAGGGGCGCGCGGACTCTTCTACGATGTGCGCGATCTGCTGCGAGTCATCCGGAGCACGTACAACCCGCTCGTTCGCACGGCAGAGATGGACATCCTGCGGCCGGTGATGGAAGCGGACCTCCTCGTGCTCGACGACATCGGCTCGGAGAAGACGTCGGAGTGGGTCGAGGAAACCATGAACCTGATCGTGAATACGCGCTACAACGAGCGGCGCCACACGATCTTCACGTCGAACTATGAGGACACGCCAGAGGGGGACTCCGAGGGCCAGGAATTCACGCTCAAGGAGCGCATCGGCTTTCGCATTCATTCCCGGCTGCACGAGATGTGTGAATTCCTCGAGTTCGACGGGGCCGACTTCCGTCACGCGCCGCCCAACGCGGGAGGAGACGACCTCCTTACGATGTGGAAGGCGAAAACACCCGGCCGTCGCACGCTCCCGACGCGCTCGAAGGGTCCGGTCCGCGCACAATTAAGACCCGAATCCAGGGGGAAGGACCTCGGGTGGACCGGCGGGAAAGCCGGGACGTAATTCGGGGTCTTTCGGTGTGTGACGCACAATGCTGGGTCTTTACCTTCACATTCCGTTCTGTTCCGCCATCTGCAACTACTGCAATTTCAACCGCGGACTCTTCGAGCCCGGGCTCAAGGATCGGTACGTCGCGGCGCTCGAGCGGGAAATCACGGCTTCAGGTCGAGGCGAGCCGGTTGATACGATCTTTTTCGGGGGCGGCACGCCGTCCCTTCTTGACCCCGCCGAGATCGCGCGGCTGATCGCGGCAACGCGCGCGGCCTTTGGCGTGGCGCCTGACGCGGAAATCACGCTCGAGACCAACCCCGAAACCTCAACGTCAGAACGGATGAGCGGGTTTCGGGAAGCGAGTGTGAATCGCATCAGTTTCGGCGTGCAATCGTTCAGGGACCAGGAGTTGAAAAGGCTCGGACGCATTCATTCCGCCGATCGGGCACGGGCCGCCGTACACGAGGCGCGCAAGGCCGGCTTCGACAACGTCTCGCTCGATCTGATGATGTGGCTGCCGCAGCAGAGTGCGGCGGACTGGCGCGAGAGCGTCCACGGGTTGATTGAGGTGGCGCCCGAACACGCGTCGCTGTACCTGCTCGAGCTCTATCCGAACGCGCCGCTGAAGGAAGACATGGCGCGCGCCGGCTGGTCCCTCGCGCCCGACGACGATGCCGCAGAGATGTACTTGTGGAGCCTGTCGCGCCTGGACGACGCAGGGTACGAGCAGTACGAGATTTCGAACGTGTCGAGGCCGGGGCGGCCGTCCCGGCACAATCTGAAATACTGGAAGGACGGCGAGTGGATCGGGTTCGGCTGCGGCGCACATTCGACGCGGAATGGCGCGCGGTGGAAGAACGTCGCGTCCACTGAGGAGTACATTAGTCGCCTCCACGCCGGACACTCAGTCGTCGCCGAACGCCGGGAGCTGACGCGCGAGGCACAGCTCGAGGAGGCGTTGTTTACGGGCCTGCGACTGTCAGAGGGACTGGACCTGGACACCGTTGGACAACAATACGGCATTGATGCGTGGGACCGGTACGCGGACGCCCTGCACCCTGCGATCGAGGCCGGGTTGGCCATCCGCGACGGCCCCCGGTTACGGCTGTCGCGCGACGGCATGCTTCTGGCTAATGAAATCCTGTCGGTGTTCGTATAGAACGAGATCTGCCGCCGCAGTCTAGGCAGGTTGGCGCGGTGTACGGTAGAGTGTCGTCTCCGTTTCACTTCGCTGTTCGATCAAGGAGGAGATTGAATGCGTCGCCCCTTCGTTATTTCGAGTTTTGCTCTGGCAATGGCGTTGGCTCCCGCCGTGCTGTTTGCACAGGCGCCCGCTCCCACGCAGCCGCCGGCTGGCCAGACGCCTCCCGCCCAGGCGCCAGCCCAGCCCGCAGCTCCGGCTGCGCCAAAACTGGCGTTGACGAGCCCTGCCGGCGCGTTGCTGGTTCCGATAAAGCCGGGTGAGACCGCGGTCTTCGAGGAATTCGTGGCGAAGCTGAAGGCAGGGCTGGCGAAAACGTCGGACGCGACGCTGAAGCAGCAGGCCGCCGGCTTCAAGATCTACAAGGCAGCCGAGCCCTTCGGCCCCAACGCGCTTTACGTCGTGACGATTGAGCCGGTCGTGCCGAGTGCCGATTACGAGCTCTTCGACATGCTGCGGCGGACCATGACGCCCGAAGAGCTGCGCGCACCGGAGGCCGCTGACATGTGGAAGCGTTACGCCAACGCGTTCGCCTCGGGCCCGAGCCGGTTGAGCCTGACGCCCATCGGACAGTAGGCTCGGTTCCCTGACAAGGGACACGGCAAAAGGGAACAGTCCCTTTTGCCTGTCCCTTGTCAGAACCTCAGATTAATCCCCGCGTAGAAGCGCTGCGGCTTTGAGTGGAGCGGGGTGCCTCGCAACGTGAAGACGCGGTAGTCGAACCGGAGTCGAAGCGGTCCGACGAGCGACATCTTCACCCCGCCTCCGACGTTGATGCCGACGTTGGTCTCCGACGCGACGTCAAGCGTCTCGCGAAAGATCCCCCCGCCCGCGGTACCGTAGAACTGCAATCCGCCGATTGGAATGGGTGTCTGCACCAGCCCGTTGAACATGAACGTCCGCAAGCTGGGCGCCGCGTTGCTGAGGTCTTGGTTCGTGTGCGCGTACTCGAATTCGAACCCGGCGACCAGAAGCCCCATCCCGGCCGCGAATCCCTTCACCACGCGCGCCGAGGGAGTCGGCGTCGCGCCGAGGAAGGCCGTGACGTCCGCTGAGGCCGCCGACGGCAGGAAAAGCGAGATGGTAAAAGGGACGAGGAAAAAGAAACGGAGACGCATGTCATCAGCATAGCGCGTTCCTTGCTCCCTTTCCCTTTTCCCTTTTCCCTTTTCCCTTTTCTCGGTACAGTCCGTCGTGATGGACTTTCGGCTAACCGACGAGCAGGAAATGCTCCGCCGCAGCGTGCGCGAGTTCGCGGAAGCGGAAATCCGCCCGCACGTGATGGAGTGGGACGAGTCGCAGCACTTTCCGATGGATCTCCTGCCGAAGCTCGCCGCGCTGGGCCTGACGGGCATCCAGTTTCCTGAGCAATACGGCGGCGCGGGGATGTCGTCGGTTGATTACTGCATCTGCATCGAAGAGCTGGCGCGCGTGTGCCCAGCCGTCGCGCTGTCGGTTGCCGCACACAACGGCCTCTGCACCTCGCACATCGCGATGTTCGGCAGCGACGCGCAGAAATCGCAGTTCCTCCCGCGGCTGGTCGGCGGTGAGGTCCTCGGGGCCTGGGGCCTGACCGAGGCGAGCGCCGGCAGCGACGCGGCCGCCATGCGAACGACCGCGGTGCGGCAGGGGGAATGCTGGGTCCTCAACGGATCGAAGACCTTTATTACCCACGGCCGCATCGGCGGCGTCATGGTTGTCGTGGCGATCACCGATCGAACCAAAGGGCATCGGGGCATCTCGGCGTTCATTGTCGAGCACGGCACCCGCGGCATGAGCGCGGGGAAGAAAGAAAACAAGCTCGGCATGCGTGCGAGTGACACGAGCGAAGTCATCTTTCAGGAGTGCCGCGTGCCGGCCGCGCATCTGCTTGGCGAGGAAGGCCAGGGGTTCATCAATACGCTGCAGGTCCTCGACGCGGGACGCATCGGGATCGCAGCCCTCTCGGTCGGCCTTGCTCAGGGGGCGTTCGAGGCGGCGCGCGCGTACGCCAAGGAAAGACGGCAATTCGGACAGCCGATTGCCGGGTTTCAGGCGATCCAGTGGAAGCTTGCCGACAACGCCACGCGGATCGAAGCCGCGCGCCTTCTGACCTATCGTGCCGCCTACCTCAAGGACCGCGGCGCGCGAACGACCCGCGAGTCGTCGATGGCCAAGCTCTTCGCCAGCGAGATCGCCGTCAAGGCCGCCGACGACTGCGTGCAGATCCACGGGGGCTACGGATTCGTGAAGGACTATCCGGCCGAGAAATACTTTCGCGACGTGAAGCTCGTCACCATCGGCGAAGGCACCAGCGAAATCCAGCGCCTCGTCATCGCGCGCCAGCTGCTCGGACAGTGACGCGTCCGGACCTGTCTCAACGTGTGATGGAGGGAGACGCGCGGGCCGTCGCGCGCGCGATATCCCTGATCGAGGACGAAACCCCCTCCGGCGCTGAATTGATCCGGCGCATCTTTCCGAGCACCGGCCGGGCCTATCTCGTTGGCATCACGGGGCCGCCCGGCTCCGGCAAGAGCACCCTCGTCGATCGGTTGACATCCGAAATCCGCAAGACATCGAAGACGGTGGGCGTGGTGGCGGTCGATCCGACCAGTCCGTTCAGCGGCGGCGCTCTCCTGGGCGATCGGGTGCGGATGCAGGCGCACGCCGGCGATGCCGGTGTGTTCATCAGGAGCATGGCCACGCGCGGCCATCTGGGCGGGCTGGCCCGGGCCACGTTTGAGGCGGCGCTCGTGCTCGACGCTGCCGGCAAGGACGTCGTGCTTATCGAAACCGTCGGGGTGGGACAGGACGAGATCGATATCGTGCGAACCGCCGATGTTTCGATCGTCACCCTGGTGCCTGGCTCAGGAGACGAGGTCCAGGCGCTCAAGGCCGGGATCATGGAAATCGCCGACATCTTCGTCGTCAACAAGGCGGATCGCGAAGGTGCAGACCGTACCGTGGCCTCGATCGAGGCCAACCTGTCCTTACAGACGTTCGCTCCGGGAGAATGGCGGCCACTGATCCTGAAGACCGAGGCAATCACGGGACAGGGAGTACCGGAGCTTCTCGCGGCAATCGAGCGCTTTCGGGCGTACTCCGCCGATTCGCAAGGGCGCCGGCGCCGCGCCCGTGCCGAGTTTCGAGTGCGGGAGCTGCTCGCGCAGCGCTTCGTTCAGCACGTCGAGCAGGAGGTCCTCGCCGACGGTGAGCTCGGGGGGATACTCGATCGCATCGCGGCGCGCGAGCTGGATCCGTATGCGGCGGTGGACGAGATTGTGCGGCGAACATTAACGGGTGCTCGCCTAGAGGTGCTTCCGCCTTAGAGGTGCTTCCGCCTAAAGGCGGAAGCTACAAGAGTATGAAAGCAACCCTTGATCACATCGGCATTGCGGTCGCGAATCTGGACGAGGCGCTGGCGTTTTATCGCGACGCACTGGGCCTGGAAATCGAGTCGCCCGAAGAGGTCGCGTCGCAGAAGGTTCGCGCGCATTTCATTGCGCTCGACAACGCTGCGGAGCGTAACCGGGGGACGGGGGCGAGCCTGGAATTGTTGGAGGCAAGTGACCCGAGCTCCCCGATCGCGAAGTATCTGGAGAAGCGTGGCCCGGGCCTTCACCACATCACCCTCCGGGTGGACGACATCGCGGAGGCGCTTGCGCGGCTCAAGGCGCATGGCGTGCGGCTCATCGATGACGCTCCTCGGCCCGGCGCGCACGGCTCGCTCGTCGCGTTCATCCATCCATCGAGCGCGCACGGTGTCCTGCTTGAGTTGAAGCAGGCGGCCACTCCGCGCTAGCTTGCCCTTCAGGAGCCTTCACCGTCGCGCTGTGGCGCCCTTCGACTGCGCTCAGGGCTGCCTGCTGGCGGGACCGCGCTACGCGCTCTATCGCCGGCCGGAGGGCGGCGTCCCACCAGCCCATATCTGTCAGCCGTCGCAAATCAGATGGGGGTGCCGTTTCCGACTCGGCTTGAGCTAGAGTGCGTAACGGATCACGTGCATGCAATTCGGCGATCTTGAACTGCTCTCAATCAGCGACGGGTTCTTCCGCCTCGACGGCGGCTCAATGTTCGGCGTGGTGCCGAAGCCGCTGTGGGAGAAGCGTGCGCCCGCTGACGAGAAGAACCGGATTACGCTCGGTCTGCGCCCGCTGGTCGTTCGCGGTGACGGCCAGACGATGATCATCGACGCGGGGATCGGCGACAAGATGGACCCGAAAAGCATCGCGATCTACGGAATCGATCGCTCGCGAGACCTGGATGACGCGCTCGGGGAAGCCGGGCTTGACGCTGTCCGGATCGACCTCGTCCTCGCGTCGCACCTGCACTTCGATCATGCCGGCGGCTTCACAACGCGTGATGCGTCCGGCGCGCTGGTGCCCCGCTTTCCGCGGGCTCGATACGTGGTGCGCACTGGCGAGTGGGAGGATGCGACGCACCCGCACGAGCGGAACCGGGCCAGCTATCTCCAGGAAAACTTCCTGCCTTTGATGGACGCCGGTGTGGTGGAGCTCCACCCGGGGGACGCGACGATCATGCCGGGGGTGCGAGTCGTGCGTACCGGGGGTCACACGATGTATCACCAGATTGTCCTGATCGAGTCGAAAGAGCGGACCGCGGTATTTGCCGCCGATCTGATCCCGACAACCGCGCACATCGACGCGCCCTGGATCATGGCGTACGATTTGTACCCGATGGATACGCTCGCATTCAAACGGTCGTTCATTCGCGAGGCAATTGAGCGCGAATACCTCATCTTCTTCGAGCACGACCCGCTGATTGCGGCCGGCTATATCCGCGAGAAGGACGGCCGGAAGTACGTCGAGCCGGTCGTCCCGTAGCTTCCGCCTTGAGCTCGTAGCTTCCGCCTTCAGGCGGAAGCACCTTTGAGGCGGAAGCACCCGAAAACGCGGAAGACGTGACGGAAGTACATTCAAGCGGAGATAGACTCTACACGCATGATTACCATCGGCATCATCGGCGGCAGCGGCCTGTACGACATGGCGGAGTTGACCGATCGCAAAGAGGAGCGCATCCTGACGCCGTTCGGGGAGCCTTCGGCGCCCTACGTGACCGGCACGCTCCGCGGCAAGCGAGTCGCGTTTCTTGCGCGGCACGGCCTCGGACACCGGTTCCTGCCGACGGAACTCAACTTCCGCGCGAATATCTTCGGATTCAAGACGCTCGGGGTGGAATACCTTCTGTCGGCGAGCGCCGTTGGCTCGCTGAAAGATCAGTACCGGCCGCTCGACATGCTCGTGCCCGATCAGTTCGTCGATCGGACCAGAGGACGGGTGTCCACGTTTTTCGGCTGCGGTCTCGTCGCGCACGTCGGCTTCGCGCATCCCTTCTGCAGGCCGCTGAGCGACACCGTCCACCGGGCGGCGCAGGCTGCGGGTCTTGGCCCGGCTGCCTCCGGCGCTTCGCCGTCGCCTGTCGTGCACATGGGCGGCACGTATGTCTGCATGGAGGGGCCGCAGTTCTCGACGCTCGCCGAGTCGCAGCTCTATCGCTCGTGGGGGATGGACGTCATCGGGATGACCAACCTGCAGGAAGCCAAACTGGCGCGTGAAGCCGAGATCTGCTACGCGACCCTCGCATCCATCACGGATTACGATTGCTGGCATCCGTCGCACGACCAGGTGACGGTGGACATGATCATCGCGAACCTGACGGAGAACGCGAGGAACGCCCAGCAGGTCATCGCCGAAGCCGTGGCCGTGCTGCCGTTCGAGCGCACGTGCGAATGTGCCTCCGCGCTGCAGCACGCGATCATCACGCGTCCCAACGCGATCCCGCCCGAGGTAAAACGCGAGCTTGCGCCGATCGTGGGGAAATACCTGAAGTAACGCGATTCGCGACTCGCGGTTCGCGATTCGAAATCATCAATCAGCGTTCAGCAATCACAAATTCATGAACATCGTCGTCACCGGTTCGATCGCCTTCGACTACTTGATGTCGTTCCCCGGGAAATTCACCGAGCATTTCCTGCCGGAGCACATGTCGCGTGTCAGCCTGAGCTTTCTCGTGGACACGATGGACAAGCGACGCGGAGGCTGCGCCCCCAATATCGGCTATACCCTCGCCCTGCTCGGCGAACGCCCGCGGCTGATGGCGACCGCGGGGCAGGATTTCAGCGACTACCGGCGCTGGCTCGAGGCCGCGCACGTCGATACGTCGCTCGTGAAGGAGATCGACGGCAAGTTCACGGCCTCGTTTTTCTGCAGCACCGACGTCGACAGCAACCAGATTGCGTCGTTTTATACCGGCGCGATGGCCAACGCCGGCGAGCTGTCGTTCCGCGACGTGCCGGACTGCGGGCTGGCGATCATTTCGCCCAACGATCCGGGCGCGATGCTGCAGTACGCCGAGGAATGCCGCACGCTCGGGATTCCGTTCATCTGGGATCCAGGCCAGCAATGCGCCCGAATGTCCGGAGATGAGCTGCGAGACGGGATGGCGGCCGCCACGATCGTGATCTGCAACGACTACGAGTTTGAATTAATCCGTCAGAAGACCGCTCTCGATGAAGACGCGATCCTGGCGCAGAGCGGCGCCCTCCTCGTGACCCGCGGAGAGCAGGGTTGCTCCATTATCGAGCGGCGGGGATCGACTGACGTGCCCGCCGTGACGCCCCACCGCCTCGTGGATCCGACCGGCGTGGGGGATGCCTTCCGCGGGGGACTGCTGAAGGGCATGGCGCGGGGCGCCAGCTACAAGGTGTGCGCACAAATAGGCAGTGTGGCGGCGACTTACGCCCTCGAGCACCTGGGAGGTCAGAGTCACTCGTACACGTGGCAGGAGTTCCTCGTCCGGTACGAGACGCATTTCGGCCACACCGCGGGTCTCTGACGTCTGTTCCAGAATGGCGGATCGCCGCGCACACTCTGTCGCGATTGCGTCGGCGTCACCTGTCGTTTGGTTCGAACTTACGTAGCTCTCCAATCATCGGAAGTCGCTTTTGCTATTTTGTCAGTAATTCGGTAAGGTCGCGCTCGGAACGCGCTTTGCAGAGCCGCGCGGGTGAGGAGGAGAGTTGTGAAACGCCCCGCCGTCGGATGGGCAGTCCTCGTTGGTGTAATCCTGGCGGCGTCAGCCAGCGCCCAGACCCCGGCGCCTGCCGCGCCGGAGCAAGGGACGGTCTTCCGAAGCGGAGCAAGCCTCGTCGCCCTCAACGTCACGGTCAGCGACGGAAAACGCCTCGTGCCGGGTCTTACCCTCGACGATTTCTCCATCTACGAGGACGGTGTGCTGCAGCGCGTTCAGTTCTTCGAATCGCAGCAGGTTCCGATCGATCTCATTCTTCTCATCGATACCAGCGCGAGCATGTCGGACAAGATGGACGTGGTCCACGACGCGGCCGTTGGTTTTCTGAAGACGCTGCGCGACGCGGACCGCGGAGCGGTGGTGACCTTCGGCGACAACGTCAACATCGCCCGGACGCTCACGTCGGATCGCGCCCTGCTCGAGGAGGCGGTGCGCCAGGCGCAGCCCCACGGCTCCACGGCGCTCAACAACGCGCTGTATGTCGCGATGAAGCAGTTCGCGCGTTCCGCGCAGCAGACCGGCGAGGTTCGGCGGCAGGCGATTGCGGTGCTGTCGGACGGTGAGGACACGTCCAGCGTCATCGGGTTTGACGACGTGCTCCTGATGGCCCGTAAGAGCGGCATCAACATCTACACGATCTGTCTCCAGAATCGGTATTCGATCGCCCGCGCCGAGAGCGGTCACAAGTATTTTTCGGAATCCGACTACGCGATGAAGACGCTCGCTCAGGAGACGGGCGCGCAGTCGTATTTCCCGCAGTCGGTGCAGGAATTGAAGGGCATCTACGCCGGGATCTCCGACGAGTTGTCCAAGCAGTATTCGATCGGCTATGCGCCGATCAACTGGCACCCCGATGGCCGGTTCCGCCGAATCATTGTCAGGGTGAACGCCCACCCGGAATTCAAGTCGCGTGCGCGTCTGGGCTACACGGCCGACGGCGTCCGCTCCACGCAGTCGCTTCAGATCCCGGAACGTTGAACGGCGGCACGCCGAAGATCCCTCGGCCGCCACGACTGCGCCCCGATCGTCGCTGCCAATGTACAATGTATCCGTGGGACGAGCGCTCGCGGCGGTACTCACGATTGGCGCGCTCGCCTGGAGTGCGACCCTCTTCGTTGCCCCGTTCGCGCTGACCAGCAGCCACCCTCGACTCGTGACTGCCGCGGCGGCCGTGTACAGCGGCGCGGGACTCATCTGCCACCAGCGAGCGGAGCGGTCGTTCCACCTGGCGGGCGTGCAGCAACCGGTGTGTGCGCGATGTGCCGGTCTGTATGTGTCGGGAGCGGCGGGCGCGTTCGTGGCAGCCTTGTGGCGCCGCCCGCGTGTGCCGCGTCGAACCCGGAGTGTGCTCGCTCTGACAGCGGTCCCGACCGCGTTGACCGTCGCCCTCGAATTCGCCGGACTTGTGCATCCCTCCAACACCGCCCGCGCCCTTTGTGCCCTGCCGCTCGGCGGCGCAGGCGCCTGGGTGTTCATTCAGTCGCTGCGCGCGGAAGCGGCCGAGGCGCGGCGTTTCGAGGAGGTCAGAGGGGATGCGTTATGATGCGATAGGAATATGACGACGAAATCGACGGCTGCCGAGCGTCCGCGGGCCGCCGCGGAGCCCGGAATGCTCGTGCTGTTATGCCTGGCCGCCTGGGTGATCCCCGGCGCTGGTCATCTGTGGATGGGGCGCCGGCAGAAAGGTCTCGTTTTTCTCGTGGCGCTCCCGGCGATGTTCCTCGTCGGTCTGCTCCTTCACGGGCGGATTTTTCCTTTCGACCTCTCCGAGCCGCTCGTCGCCCTCGCCGCGACGGCCAACGTGTGCGCGGGAGCGCCGTGGATGATCGCGCGAATGCTCGATGCGGGCGGCGGCACCGTGACGGCCGTGACATACGAGTACGGCAACTGCTTTCTTATCGTTGCGGGTCTCCTGAACTTCCTCGTAATTCTCGACGCCTTTGATATCGGGATGGGACGCAAATGACGAGCCACTTCTTCCTGCTCGTCCTGTTTTCGTTCTTCGTGTCGCTCGTGTTCGCCGTACTCCTTCGCGACGATCCGCGTCAGCAGATCCGGACAGGCGGGATGATGTTCGGCGGCTTTATCGTCACCGCCCTCGTGCTCGGCTGGCTGATGTATCCCTTCCCTCTGTGACGCGGATGCGCGCCCGGACTCCACGAACCTTCGGCGGTGCTCACGCCCTGAGCAAGGTCGAAGGGCAATCGCCGCTGTGGCTCTGGGGTCCGGTCGTGCTCCAGATGGCCATCATCTTCGCGGCGTCGTCTATTCAGAATCTCGGAGAGCTTCCCGGCGGCATGTCGGACAAGTCCGGCCACTCGATCGGATACGCCCTTCTCGGCGGACTGTTCCTGCGCGCGTTCGCGCGCGGCAGGCTGCGCGACGTCACCTGGCGGCGCGCGGCAGCCGCGATCATCGTTGCGACGTTGTATGGCGTGTCGGACGAATTCCACCAGATGTTTGTCCCGGGCCGCACCGCGGATCGCTATGATGTGCTTGCCGATTGCATCGGCGCGACGCTCGGCGTGGCGGCCGGCTGGCTCGCGGGCGCGTTGGGTCGCTGGGGTATACTCGACTCCTCGTCATGACTCTCGACCCTCTCGAAAACATCCTCGTCGAGCGGGACGGCGGCGTCGCCACCGTCACCATCAACCGTCCGAAAGTCCTCAACGCGCTCAGCACGCAGACGCTCGACGAACTGCGCCGCGCAATCCTCGCGCTGAAATACGACGATGGCGTGCGGGTGGTGATCATCACGGGCGCGGGCGACAAGTCGTTCATCGCAGGGGCGGATATCAACGAGCTCTCGCAACAGACCCCGATCGGCGGGCGCGAGCATGCCCTGCGTGGACAGCATGTGTTCGATCTCATCGAGAATATGGGGAAGCCCGTGATCGCTGCGATCAACGGGTATGCACTCGGAGGCGGGTGCGAACTCGCCATGGCCTGCACGATTCGAATCGCGGCTGATACGGCGAAGCTCGGTCAGCCGGAAATCAACCTGGGGATTATCCCCGGGTATGGCGGATCCCAGCGGCTGTCGCGCCTGGTCGGCCGCGGACGTGCGCTGGAGCTGTTGCTGACCGGGGATCAGATCAGTGCCGCCGAAGCGTACCGTATCGGCCTCGTCAATCGCGTGGTCACCGGGGCGAACTTGATGGGCGAAGCGCGCAAGGCTGCCCAGGCGCTGGCCGCGAAAGCCCCCATCGCGGTGCGCTACATCATCGACGCCGTCAATAAAGGCCTCCAGATGCCCTTGCCCGATGCGCAGGTCTTCGAAGCCACGCTGTTCGGGCTCGTCGCGGCGACCGAGGACATGCGCGAGGGGACGAAGGCATTCCTCGAAAAACGCAAGCCGGAGTTCAAGGGGAAGTAGCCGTTGCGCCATCAGGATTCCGCGCTCCCTCCGGCGGCGCCGCCCGGAGCTGCCGGGTACCGCTTCGCCGTGATCGTCTCGCGCTTCAACCCATCGATTACCGAAGCGTTGCGTGAGGCCGCCCGCTCCGCGCTTTCAGACGCGGGAGCCAAACCGGAAGACATCGAGGAGCTGCACGTTCCCGGGGCGTTCGAGCTGCCCCAGGCCGCGCGGTGCGTTGCGGAAACCGGCCGGTTCGATGCGGTCATCTGCCTTGGTTGCGTGATTCGCGGCGCGACTCCACATTTCGAATACATCTCGTCGGCCGTCGCGAACGGACTCATGGAAGCGGCGGGGGAGACAGGTGTGCCGATCGCGTTTGGCGTCCTCACTACGGACAACGAGGCGCAGGCGGAAGAGCGCGCGGGCGGCGGCCGGGACAACAAAGGGTGGGAAGCAGCGGCTGCGGCAATCGAAATGGCGGTGCTCTTTCGAAAGCTCGGGCGCCCGCCGGCGCGCGCGTCCTCGTCGCGGCCGTTCGGATTTGAGCCCGGCGCGGCCCGCGGCCACGACTCATGACGAACGCTGATGTCACCGCCCGGCGGCGTGCGCGCGCGGCGGCCTTACAGATGCTGTACCAGTCGGAGGTTGGCCGCGCCACCGCGCTCGAGGCGATCGAGACGTATTGGCCCGCCCACGACCCTGACGCCGAGGTGCCGGAGCTGCTGCGCGAGTTCGCAAACGCCCTGGTCCGCGGAACGCTCGACCGAGTCAAGGAGATCGACGCCGTTTTGTCGGCGCACGCGCAGAACTGGCGGGTCGAGCGCATGGCGGTGATCGATCGCCTGATTCTCCGGCTTGCGGTCTACGAGTTCCTGGCCGAAACGAGCACGCCGCCGCGCGTCATCATCAACGAGGCGCTGGAGCTGGCGAGATCGTACAGCGGAGAGGAAGCTGTCGCGTTCGTGAACGGCGTCCTGGACGCGGTGCGCAAAGAGTTGAGGCCGGAATAGGGGATCATGACCGACGAGACCCGCGACTCGGATCTGCTGCGCCAACGCCGCGCCAACTTTGACGAGCTGGTCCGGCTCGGCATCGATCCGTACCCGCGCAAGTTCGAGCGGACCGACACGATTGCCGATCTCGTAGCGGCGCATGGCGCCAAAAGTAAGGAAGACCTCGAAGCGGGCGCCATTCACACGCGCACCGCGGGGCGTATTCTGGCGATCCGCAGCTTTGGCAAGGCGAACTTCCTCGTCTTGTCCGACGGGGCCGCAAGAATTCAGGCCTACATCCGGCAGGACTCGCTGCCGGAGAAGGACTTCGCAGCTTTCAAGCTCCTCGACTTTGGCGACTACGTGGGCGTGGAAGGGAAGCTGTTCCGGACCAAGACCAACGAGCTGACCATCTTTGCCTCGTCGCTGCAGTTCCTGGCCAAGTGTTTCGAGCCGTTGCCGGAGAAATGGCACGGGCTGAGCGACGTTGAGATTCGCTACCGGCAGCGGTATCTCGACCTGATCGTCAACCCCGACTCACGTCGCGTGTTCCAGGTTCGAAGCAAGGTGCTCGCCAGCATTCGTGGATTCCTGAACGCACGCGGGTACCTGGAAGTCGAGACCCCGATGATGCAGCCCATCGCGGGAGGCGCGCTCGCGCGCCCGTTCGTGACCCATCACAACGCGCTCGACATACAGCTGTTTCTCCGGATCGCTCCGGAGCTCTACCTGAAGCGGCTCGTCGTCGGCGGCCTGGAACGCGTGTACGAAATCAACCGTAACTTCAGGAATGAAGGGATCTCGACGCAGCACAATCCAGAATTCACGATGCTGGAATTCTACCAGGCGTACAGCGACTACCACGAGCTGATGCTGATGACCGAGGAGATGCTGACGGCCTGCGCGCGCGACGCGGTCGGTACCGACCAGGTCACGTTTGGCGGACATCAGATTTCGCTCACGCCGCCGTACCGTCGCATCTCGCTGCGCGAAGGCGCGCGTACGAAGGCCAGTGAGCGTCTGGGCAGGGCCGTCAGCGACGCGGATCTCCGACAGCGTGAAACCGCGGCCGCACTTGCCCGCGCGGTGCATCTCGAGGTGCAGCCCTCGTGGGGTCCGGGAAAGATCGCGACGGAGATCTTCGAGCGCCTCAACGAGCACGATCTCGTGCAGCCGACGTTCGTGTACGACTTTCCGACCGAGGTCTCGCCGCTGTCCAAGCAGAAGCCTGACGATCTCGACACGGTCGAGCGCTTCGAGCTCTACATCGGCGGGTTCGAGGTCGCCAATGCCTTCAGCGAGCTCAACGATCCGGCGGAGCAACGGCGGCGTTTCGAGGCGCAACTCGCCGATCGGGCCGCGGGCGATGCCGAGGCGCACGCCATGGACGAGGACTATATCCGGGCGCTCGAGTACGGCCTGCCCCCGACCGCCGGTGAAGGGGTCGGGATCGATCGTCTGGTGATGCTCCTGACCAACAGCCCGTCGATTCGCGACGTCATCCTCTTCCCCCTGATGAGACCAAAGTAGTCGAGACCGACATAATTGGATCTGCCCTTCGAGCTCTTCGTCGCCCTGCGATATCTGCTTGCAAAGCGCAAGCAGGCGTTCATTTCCGTGATCTCTCTAATCTCCGCGCTCGGCGTGACGGTCGGCGTCATGGCTGTGCTCATCGCGCTGGCGTTGATGACCGGGTTGCAGGGAGAGTTGCGCGATCGCATCGTCGGATCGATGGCGCACGCGTACGTGCAAAAGGCCGGTGGCCTGACGGATCCGGAAGCAGAAGTGAAGAAGCTGTTGAGCGTCCCCCGCGTCATCGGCGCGGCGCCGATCGTCCAGGGAAAGGCGCTGCTCACCAGTGACGGCGGGGGAGAAGCGTTCATCGAAGTGAAGGGCATCGTGCCGGAGCAGGAACGGACGGTGACCCAGATCGAGCGGGCGATGCTCACCGGCAGCCTCGCTGCTCTCAATACGCCAACCGGGGAAGTCTCCGGCATTCTCCTGGGCAAGGACCTCGCGGCCAATCTGCACCTCTCGGTCGGCGACCACGTGCGGCTGCTGACGCCCGAAGGCACCCTGACGCCGTTCGGCCCGATCATGCGGCCGCGCCTCTTCACCGTCGCCGGCACCTTCAGCCTTGGCCTCTTTGAGTACGACTCCGGGTATGGTTTCGTGCGACTCGATGTGGCCGAGCGCATGCTCGGGCGGACCCTGCCGGACTTAATCGAGCTGCGCATCGACGACATGTTTGCCGCCCCGCAGGTGGTGAAGTCGATTCCGGCGCGTCTCGGGTCCGACTACCTGGCCCAGGACTGGGCCGACCTGAACGGCGCCCTCTTCTCAGCGTTGTGGATCGAAAAGATGGCGATTTCCATCACGATCGGACTCATCGTGATGGTGGCCGCGCTGAACATCGCCGGCTCGCTCATCCTGCTGGTCATGGAGAAAAGCCGCGACATCGCCATCCTGAAGACCATGGGCAGTTCCGCGGTCAGCATCCGCCGCATCTTCATGCTGCAGGGGCTCGTGATCGGCGTGCTCGGGACCTCCACCGGAGCGGCGGCCGGCTACGCCCTCATTTACGTCCTCGATCGGTACAAGCTCATTCAAGTGCCGATCGACGTGTACCAGATTTCATACGTCCCCTTCACACTGAGACCGCTGGACTTCGCCATCGTCGTCGTGGCCGCGCTGGCCATCTGCTTTGTGGCGACGATTTACCCGTCGCGCCAGGCGTCCAGACTCGATCCCGCGCAGGCGTTGAGATATCAGTAATGAAGTTTCCAGTTTCCAGTTTCCAGTTTCCAGATCCAGTCGGTGGAGACTGCGATTGCCTTGCTGGGAACTGGCGACTGGAAACTGGGAACTGACGTTGTTCATCGAAGTCACCAACCTGACGAAAAGTTACCCGGTGGGCGGCACCCGGTTGACGGTGCTGAAGGGCCTGGACGTGTCGCTCGATCGGGGCGAGATGGTAGCTATCGTCGGCGCCTCCGGCGTCGGCAAGAGCACACTCCTTCACGTGATCGGCGGACTCGACGCGGTGGACGAGGGTACCGTTCGCATTGGCGAGACGATGCTGACCGGATTACCCGATGCCGACGTCGTCGCCTTTCGCAACCGCCACGTCGGATTCGTGTTCCAGTTTCACCACCTGCTGCCGGAATTCAGCGCGCTCGAGAACGCCGAGATGCCGATGCGAATCGCGCGGCGCCCGGCCGCCGAGCGGCACCGCCGCGCGGCGGACCTGCTTGCCCGGGTCGGCCTCGAAGCGCGGCTGGACCATCGCCCGGGCATGTTGTCGGGCGGCGAGCAGCAACGCGTCGCAATCGCGCGGGCGCTGGTCATGGACCCTACTCTGCTTCTTGCCGACGAGCCGACCGGCGACCTCGACGAACACACGGCCGACTCGCTGCACGAACTGCTCCGCGAGATGCACCGGGAGCGCGGCCTCACGTCGATCATCGCCACGCACAATCCGCGCCTCGCGGCGGCGTGCGATCGGGTTCTGCGGCTGGAAGACGGAAGACTGAAACCCGCGTAAAGCAACCGTAGCGGGGGCGTCAGCCCCGCGTCAACGTCCCTGACGCGGAGGCAAAGGTCCGCGCTACTTTGAGACGGCGAACGGCGCGGACGCGACGACGGTGTCCCACATGAGGACGAGCTTGCCGCCGGCTGCCGTGACGTCCGCGAAGTTCCATGTCAGTTCGTCGATCGACATCGGCAGCTTGGCGATCTTCATCGCCACGCGTGCGACGTCTTTGTCCGGCGTGTAGCCGAACGATCCCCACAGGGCTGCTTTGTTGTTCGCGTCGTATTTCTGCTGCGCGGCCCACGACGACACGATGAGGGTCCAGTCCGTGGAGGATTTCGTGTCGATGAAAAGGCTGTATTCGCCGGCGGGGACCGTTTTTTCCCCAATCTGCAGCGGCACTTCGGTCTTCAATCGTGTCGAGACATTTGCCCCGGCACGCCACACCTTCGCGTCGTCCTGGAGCAGCACGTCCTTGGCGTATGAAGAGCCGCTGCCCCAGACATCGCGGCCTCGCTTAATGGGGCGGCTGTAGCTGATCTCGACCCACTTGCCGCCCTTGCCGAGCTGGGTTTCCGCTGAACCTCCGGGACTTGCCGGACGGCTCGTGCCCTGTGCGCCGACGACCGTGGCGGCGGCAACGAGCGTCATAACCAACGTGAGTGTTCGTTTCCACATGCTGTGCTCCTCCATGGGGAACGATTGTAGTCTGTTGCTGGCTTGGAGAAGGCAAGCATAGGAAACGCGGCTGGCCCCTTGCACGACGAATGAAGTCAGAACCACCAGCACCCGATGATCAGTTGTACGGTGCGTATGGTTACAGCCGGTTCGTCTCCTGGACGGCTCTGGAGATAGCCCTAAATGCCATATAGAGTCTCACTTAGGCCGAAAAACTGATTGGCCGAATCTGACCATTGCCGTATAATGACAGCAGGGTAAGTCCTGCTTCCACATAGGTAACCGGATGTTCGAACGCTACACGGAACGAGCGCGGCGCGTGCTGTTCTTTGCACGCTATGAAGCGAGCCAGCTCGGGAGCATTTCCATTGAAACCGAGCACCTCCTTCTTGGGTTGATTCGCGAGGGCAAAGGGCTCACGAGCCGTATTTTTGCCCGGTCCCACCTGTCTCTTGAAAGCATCCGCAAGGAAATCGAAGGACGTACGGTGTTCCGGGAGAAAGTGTCGACGTCGGTCGAGATCCCGTTCAGCGCCGAAACGAAGCGGGTGCTGCAGTTTGCCGCGGAAGAGGCCGATCGCCTTCTCCACAACTACATCGGCACCGAGCATCTGCTGCTCGGCATCCTCCGCGAGGAGCGTTCGGTCGCCGCGACCATCCTCATGGAAAAGGGGATGCGGCTCAACACGGTGCGTGAAGACATCGTCGCGCTGCTGAACGAGAAGACCACGCTGACCCGCGTGAAGGAAACGCCGCTGCTTGCCGAATTCAGCCGCGATCTCACGGAAGCGGCGATGAAGAACCAGCTCGACCCGCTCGTCGGGCGTCACATCGAAATCGAGCGCGTGCAGCAGGTGCTCTGCCGCCGGACCAAGAACAACGCCGTGCTCATAGGCGAACCCGGGGTCGGGAAGACCGCCATCGTTGAAGGGCTCTCCCAGAAGATTGTGTACGGCGACGTCCCGCATTTCCTCGCGGATAAGCGCCTCCTGGCGCTCGACATCTCGCTCATCGTCGCGGGCACGAAATACCGCGGTCAGTTCGAAGAGCGCCTCAAGGCGATCATGAAGGAGCTGACCGAGAACCCGAACATCATCGTGTTCATCGACGAGCTCCATACGCTCGTGGGGGCCGGCTCGGCTGAAGGCTCCCTCGATGCGGCCAATATCCTGAAACCCGCGCTCTCGCGCGGCGAGATCCGCTGCATCGGCGCGACGACGCCGTCGGAGTACCGGAAATACATCGAAAAGGATCGCTCGCTCGAGCGGCGGTTCCAGGCGATCAAGGTCGATCCGCCCAGCGAGCGCGAGACGATTGAAGTGCTGACGGGCGTCAAGGACCGGTACGAGTCCTTCCATCATGTCGAGTACACGATGGAGGCCATCGAGGCTGCCGTGTACCAGTCGAGCCGGTATATCACCGATCGGTTCCTGCCCGACAAGGCGATCGATCTCATCGACGAGGCGGGCGCGCGCGCGAAGCTGCGCGAAGCCGGCTACAGCGAGGAGTTCGGCGAAATCAACCGCAGTATTCGCGTGGCTGTCGAGCAGATGGAGACGGCGGTCTCCGAGAAGAACTTCGAGAAGGCCCAGTTTTACCGCGAACAGGAAGTACAGGCGCGCGAGAATCTGCAGTTCGTGCGCGAGAAGTTCGACGTCAAGTCGAGCACGCGGCGCGTGGTCGTCGGCAAGGGAGAAATCGACGAGGTCGTGTCGAAGTGGACGGGGGTCCCGCTCACCTCGATCAACCAGGACGAAGGAGACAAGCTCCTGCACATGGAAGACTCGCTGCACAAGCGGGTCATCTCGCAGGACGCCGCGATCTCGGCGCTCTCACGCGCCATTCGCCGGTCACGCGCGGGACTCAAGTCGCCGAATCGTCCCGTCGGCAGCTTCATCTTTCTCGGCCCGACGGGGGTCGGCAAGACGGAGCTGGCGCGGGCGATCGCGAATTTCCTCTTCGGCAGCGACAATGCACTCATCCGCTTCGACATGTCGGAATACATGGAGAAGCACTCGGTGTCGAAGCTGATTGGCTCGCCTCCCGGATACGTCGGCCACGAGGAAGGCGGCCAGCTGACCGAGAAGGTCAAGCGCAACCCTTACTCCGTCGTCCTGCTCGACGAGGTCGAGAAGGCGCACCCGGACCTCTTCAATATTCTGCTGCAGGTGTTCGAGGACGGCCACCTGACGGACGGCCTCGGCAACAGGGTGAACTTCAAGAACACCATCATCATCATGACCTCGAACATCGGCGCCCGCTTCATTCAGAAGAAGGCGTCGCTCGGGTTCCAGTCGGCCGACAGCGGCGTGATCAGCCGCAGCGTCAACGATATGGTCCTCGGCGAGGTGAAAAAGACGTTCAATCCGGAGTTCATCAACCGGATCGACGAGATCATCGTCTTCGAGGCGCTCTCCGACGACGACCTGCGCACCATCACGCGGCTGCTGGTCAAGCAGGTGAACGACAACCTGGTCGATCGCCGGCTCCGGCTCGAGCTGGAGCAGGACGTGATCGACTGGATCATCGAGCAAACGTGCAAAGACCGCTCGTACGGCGCGCGCCCGCTTCGGCGGGCGATCCAGCGCTATATCGAGGATCCGCTCTCCGAGGAGCTCATTCGCGGGCACCTCAAGGGGGGCGACATCCAGGTCTACCTGGAGGGTGGCGCCCTGGCGTATCGGCCCGTCGGGTCGACAGAGGACGGCCGCACGCTGGCCTGACCCGCCTTCGCACGGGTGGCAATGCATAGCTACGGCGCGGCTTCGGCAAGGCCGCTCGGTAGCCTTGCACGTCTAAAATCCAGTAAACTCATGGCTTGGCCTCTGCCCGGACATCCTGTGCGGGCCGGGGCAAGCGGTCCGCACCCCCTTTATGCGTGTTTTTGCTCTAACGCTCGTGGTCCTTGCGGCCGCGTCCGGCGCGTCCGCCGTCGCCCATCAATCGGCGCCCGTCCCGGCCGGGCAAGCCGCCATCGCCGGTCAGGCGGTGCCGGCGCCGGCCGCCCAAGGGGTGAGTCCCGCGGCGCAGGGGCCGGTTCCGACAGGGCCAGTGCTCGATCTTCCAGCGACAATCTGTAACCAGACCGTCCCTGAGCCGGCCCGGCTGCCGCCGGCCAATGCCGCCCCCGTCCTGACCGCCATCATGCTCTGCTTCGAAAAGCAGGGCGGAAGCCCCGTCGTCGAATCCAACACGTACCTTTATTACATGCAGGCGAAGGGCAGCCGCCCGTCGCTGAACGAGTGGATCCCGTACGACGACACCGTCCAGCAGCTCGCGCTCGGCGATTTCAAGCGGCTGTGGGCCACCAACTTTCTCGACGATCTGCTGATCGAAGTCCGCGATGTCCGCTACGCGAACGGCGTCCGCGGCAAGGTGCTCGTGTACAACATGGAGGAGCGCCAGCGCGTCAAGATCGTCGATTACGTCGGGACGATGAAGGTCGACACCTCGAAGATCGAAGAGGCCCTCAAGGCCAAGTCGATTTCGATCCGGCTCGACTCGTTCATCGACCCTGGCCTTATCCGGCGCGTCAGCGGCGTCGTGCGCGACGTGTATGCGGAAAAGGGATACGAGTTTGTCGAAGTCAAGCCCGAGATCAAGGAAATCGCCGGCGGCCCCAAGCTCGTGAACGTGACGTTCCACATCACGGAAGGGCCCAAGGTCAAGATCCGCTTGATTGATTTTGTCGGCAACAGCGCGGTGAAGGATCGGAGGCTCGCGCGCCAGATGAAGGAAAACAAGGGCGGCGGCATGTTTTCGTTCATTCTCGGCAACGGCACGTACAAAGCCGACAAGTTCGAAGAGGATGCCGACAAGGTCGTGGCGTACTATCGCGATCGAGGTTATATCGAAGCTCGCGTCGGACAGCCCGAGCTGAAGATTATCGAGGACTCAAAGGACGCCAAAACCCGGTTTGTCGAGCTGCGAATTCCCGTTACCGAAGGGGAGCGCTATCGCATCGGCAAGCTGGAGTTCGAGGGCAACAAGATCGTCGACGCCAAGGCGCTGCGTCCTCTGTTCAAGGTGGAGGAAGGGGACGTTTACAGCGAGAAGAAGATTAAGAAGGGTTTTGACAAGGCGAAGGAAGTGTACGGCACCGGCGGGTACATGGAATTCACGGGATTTCCGGATCTCGCCCCGCGCGGCGCACCTCAGACTCCTGTCGCAGGGGGGGCCTCGGACCCACCGGCGCCTCCGGTCCCGGCGGCCAAACCGTCCGGCCCGCCGATCGTCGACGTGACGCTCCGGTTGCAGGAGGGCAAGCAGTATTTCGTCAACCGCATTACCTTCGTCGGCAATACGACAACGCGCGACAACGTCATCCGGCGGGAGATCAGGCTGGTCGAAAGCGGGGTGTTCAACACCGAGGCGTTGAAATACAGCATCAAGCGCCTGAATCAGCTGGGGTATTTCAAGCCGCTCGAAGGGGAAGCGATCGGCGTCGACAAGACCGCCGGGGCCGACAACAAGGTCGACGTCAAGCTGAAGTTCGAAGAGCAGAATCGAAACCAGCTCACCTTCGGCGCGGGCGTGTCGCAATACGACGGCTTCTTCGGGCAGCTGTCGTTCCAGACGTCGAACTTCCTCGGCCGCGGTGAAACGTTCACGCTGTCGGCGCAGCAGGGAAGCCGGGCGACGAATTACCAGCTCGCGTTCAGCGAGCCGTTCCTCTTCGACAAGCCGCAGACGGCGGGCGTCGATCTCTTCGTCCGCGAGCTGCAGTACATCGGGTTGTATACGCAGCGCTCGGCGGGCGGAAACATCGTCTACGGCTTCCAGGTCGCGGACTTCGCCCGGATGTTCGTCAACTACAGCTACGAAGACGTTCAAGTGAAGGACCTGAACCCGGCGTTCAACGATCCGCGTGTGCTCGCCGGGAACCCCCTGCTCGCCGATTCGCTGCTCATCGGGGAAGGGGGCAAGCGGACGATCAGCAAGATCGGTCCAAGCTACGTCTACAACACCGTCGACAACCCGATTTTCCCGACGTCGGGCCGCCGGTTCACGCTGTCTTCGGATTTCGCCGGGCTTGGCGGAAACACGAATTTCGTGAACCCGCGCGCGGAGGCCATCTGGTATTTCCCGCAGACGAAACGGACGTCGTTCGGCTTCCGGGTCGCGGGGGAGTACATCCGCCCCTTCGGGCACACCACGGCGCTCCCCATCTTCCAGAAGATCTTCCTGGGGGGCGAGTACAGTATCCGCGGCTTTGACATCAGGTCGGTCTCGCCACGCGATCCAACGTCAAACGTGCAAATCGGCGGTAATAAGAGCCTCTTGTTCAACGCGGAATATCTGATTCACATTGCCGGGCCCGTCCGCCTGGTGCTGTTTTACGATGCCGGCGAGGTTCGCGACATCGGCGAGCACTTCTCGTGGAAGGAACCGATTACCGAGCGGGTTGCGCAAGGCACTCTGTATCCCACGTTCCTGGACACCGTTGGTATAATCCAGAATCCGCTCCTCGGGCTCACGTCGCCGATAGAGACCCGCACGATCGGTGAGACGAGCGGGTTCAAGACCTCCACGGGGGCGGAGATCCGCTTCTTCATGCCGGTCCTGAACGTGCCTTTCCGGCTGATTTTTGCGATGAATCCCCAGCGTGGGAACGTGCTCGACAACAACCTGAGTCCCGAGAAGCGCTTCAAGTTCCGTTTCGCCGTCGGCTCGACGTTCTGATATCTGAATTCTATTGCTCGACGTAGGGCGGGGTCCTGTGCCTCCCGCCCTACATTTCTGAAGGGGATTGTTCGATGAAATTGTTGAAGAAGATGCTTGTGATGAGTGCGATGGGCGTGCTGCTGGCCGCCACGCGAGGATACGCGCAGGCGCCCGCCGCGCCGGCGGGGCAGAAACCTCCCGCGACTCCGCCGGCCGCCGTAGCCCCGGCCCCGGCGCCGACCCCGGCCCCGAAGCCGCCCGCGCCATTCCCTGAGGGCGCCAAGTTCGCCTTCATCGACATCCAGGCCGTTGCGAGCAACTCCGCCGAAGGTAAGGCGGCGACCGCGAAGCTCGACGAGCTCCGAAAGAAGAAGAACGGCGAGCTCCTCGCCAAGCAGACCTCGCTCAAGGCGATGCAGGACAAGTTGAACGCCGGCGGGTCGGTCATGAGCGATCAGGCGCGCGGACAGCTCGAAAAGGACATCGAGAAGGCCAGCCGCGATCTGCAGTTCGCGCAGCAGGACGCGCAAACCGAGGTCACGGATATGACCAACCAGCTTCAGGGGGATTTTCAGGAGAAGCTCAACCCGGTCATCGAGCAGCTGCGCACGGATAAGGGTCTGCTGATGATCTTCAGCATCCGCGATTCGGGTGTCGTCTCGGCGGAGCCCGGACTCGATCTCTCGGTCGAAGTCATCAAGCGGTTCGACGCCGCCAACAAGCCCGCACCGAAGAAGTAGGACGCTAGAGTTCTAAAGTTCTAGAGTTCTAGAGTTCTCGGGTTGGAACTCTAGAACTTTAGTAGAACTCTGTGAACCCTCTGCTACACTCCCTTCCAGTGTCGTCGATAAACATACCCCAGGTTCTCGATCGCCTCTGCTCCCGGTACCCGTCTGCGCTTGTGGACGCGGTGACGGAGCACGAGCCCGGGCGCCGCGTCGTGGCGTACAAGAACGTCACCGTCAGCGAAGAATTCTTCCAGGGGCACTTTCCCGGCGCGCCGTTGATGCCGGGCGTGTTGATGATTGAGTCGCTCGCGCAGGTCGCGACCATCCTGCTCACCCAGTCCGGCGAAGGCGCGGCTACTCACGCATATCTGCGGGGCGTCGACAACGCGAAGTTCCGGCTGCCCGTCGTACCCGGCGATCGCCTTCGGCTCGAGGTGACGATGGGACCGCGGCGCGCTCGTCTTGTGCGCACGCATGCGAAGGCATTCATCGGCGAGAACGTCGCGGCCGAGGCGGACCTGCTGATAGGCGTCGTGATGGAGCCGCGCACGGGCGGCCGGGCGGGGGCCACGATTGACCCGAGCGCGGTCGTGCATCCGGGCGCGGTGATCGGCGCCGGCACCATCGTCGGCCCGCACGCGGTCATTGGCGAACATGTACGCCTCGGACGCGACTGCCGCGTCGGCGCTTCGTCGGTCGTCGAAGGGCCATCCGAGATCGGCGACGGCAATGAGATCTTTCCGTTGGTGTCGATCGGCCTGATCCCCCAGGATTTGAAGTTTCGCGGCGAACCGTCGAAACTCGTGGTGGGCAATCGAAACGTCTTTCGCGAGTTCGTGACGATCCACCGGGGGACGGCAGGGGGAGGGGGCGTCACCGAGATCGGCGATCACAACGTCTTCATGGCGTATGCGCACATCGCGCATGATTGCCATGTCGGGAACCACACGATTTTCGGGAACGCCGCCACGCTCGGCGGGCACGTTACGGTCGAGGACTACGCGACCATCAGCGCGTTTTCAGGCGTCCACCAGTTCTGCCGCGTGGGGAAGCACGCCTTCATTGGGGGCTTTTCGGTCATCACGAAAGATGCGCTGCCGTTTGCGAAGACCGTGGGCAACCGCGCGCGCATCTACGGCTTGAATACGATCGGTCTCGTGCGGCGGAAGTTTTCGTCAGACTCGATCACGAAACTTCGCCGCGCCTACCGCTACCTGCTGCACTCCAACACGAGCCGCGCGCTCGCCCAGATCGAACGCGACCCGTCCCTCAAGTGCGACGAAGTGCAGTATGTCGTCGACTTCATCCGTACGTCGAGCCGCGGTGTCGGGTTGCGCCGGCCGAGCCGGCGCCTCGAAGAAGTGGTAGACGAATAAGGTGCTTCCGCCTGAATAAGGTGCTTCCGCCTGAAGGCGGAAGCTACAGGAGTCGGGCAGCCAGGCGGCCATCGCTCGCGAGTCGCCGGCAGTGCCGTTACGGATGCGCGATCGTGACGGTGAAATTGACGGGCGTCGCCGTGACCTTTCCAGTGTCGTAGACACGAGCACAGAGGCTCGCCGCAGACGTCACCGTGCCCGTGACCACTGCCGTCTGAGTGGCGGCGTCGTTGGCGATCACGATCTGGCAGGCGGATCCGGTCCAGGTGCCCAGGCTCAACCCGATGGGCAGGGTTGCGTCTCCGCTCACCGAGGTCAGAGTCAGCGTGATGGTACCGGCCGCCGTGGCCGTAAACGGAAATGTTCCGGCGCCATTCATGTTCAGCGTGCCCGTGAACGTTTCGGTCACCGTCGGCGTCGTGGTGGTAGTGGTGGTCGGAGTCGTGACAGTCGTGTTGTTGCTACTGCCGCAGCCTGCCGAGGTCGTGGCGAGCGCGAGCAGCAAGATCCCTGGTAGCAAACGGCGCATTTCCTCTCCTTGAAGATCAAAAGGGCGAGCTTCCAAGCAACAGGCATTCCGCATCGCCCTTCCAATAATACGTCGTAAACCACCCTGGCACCTCGGCCGCCGTCTCCGTCTGGTGACTTCGTGACGTGGATCGAGGACGATGGGCAGGGGCGCGGCCTCCATCTGATAGACTTCTTTTCTTCGCGCATGAGCAAAATCGGTCTCATCGCCGGCAACGGCAGATTTCCCTTTCTCGTGCTGCAGGGGGCTCGCAGCCTGGGCCACGACGTCACGATTGTGGCAATCAAGGAAGAGGCGTTCCCCGATCTCGAGGGATCGGCGAGAGAGGCGCGGGCCGGCTTTCACTGGGTCTCGCTCGGTCAGCTTGGCGCGTGCATCAGGATTCTCAAAGCGGCCGGCGTCTCGCAGGCCGTGATGGCCGGCCAGGTCAAGCACGTGAAGATCTTCTCCGGCATCATGCCGGATCGCGCGCTGCTGTCGGTGCTGACACGGCTCAGGGCGCGGAATACGGATGCCCTGATCTCGGCCGTCGCCGACGTCATGCGCAAGGAAGGGATCGAACTGCTCGATTCAACGACGTTCCTGCAGCCACTGCTCGCGGGTGCCGGCACGTTGACCGAGCGGATGCCGAACGAGGAGGAACATGAGGATTTCGCATTTGGTTACCGCATGGCGGACGCCATTGCCGCGCTCGACATCGGCCAGACCATTGCGGTAAAGCACAAGGCCGTGGTTGCCGTCGAAGCGATGGAGGGAACCGACGAGGTCATCGGCCGGGCGGGGCATCTGGCGGGCCCGGGTGTGCGGGTCGTCAAAGTCGCAAAGCCGAAGCAGGACATGCGTTTCGACGTGCCGGTCATCGGGATCGCCACCATTCAGGCCATGCGCGTTGCGGGCGCCTCTGCGCTGTCGGTCGATGCCGAGCGCACACTCGTGCTCGACGGCGAGCATGTGATCGCTTCGGCGAACGAAGCCGGCATCGCGATCATCGGTCGGCCGCGGAGCGATCAACGTGCCGGGTGATCGCATTCGTGTCGCCGTGATCGGCGTCGGGCACCTCGGGCGGCATCACGCACGCATCCTGAGCGGCATGGAAGGAGCGGAGCTTGTCGCGGTCGTCGACACGGATCCGGAGCGCGCCGCGGCGGCATCGTCGGCGACCGGGGCGCCGGCGCACGGAGACTTCCGCGAGATCATGGGCGGAGTGGACGCGGTGACGGTCGCCGTGCCCACCGAGCGTCACCGGGACGTTGCGCTGCCGTTTCTCGAGCGCGGCACAGCGGTTCTGGTCGAGAAACCGATGGCGCGGTCGCTGACCGAGGCTGACGAGCTGGTCGCGGCGTCGCGCGCGTCCGGCGCGACGCTTGCCGTGGGCCAGACCGAGCGATACAACCCTGCGGTCGCCGCCGTGATGCCGCTGGTCACCTCGCCGCGGTTCATCGAGGTGCACCGGCTTGGCGCGTTTCCCGACCGAAGCCTCGACATCGACGTCGTCTTCGACCTGATGATTCACGATCTCGATATCATTCTCGCGCTCGTGCGATCGGAGGTCGAGTCGATCGAGGCGGTCGGGGTGCCGGTGCTGACGTCGAAGTACGATATTGCCAACGCCCGGCTCCGCTTCGCGTCGGGCTGCATCGCAAACGTGACGGCCAGCCGGATCAGTAGAGAACGCGTGCGGAAGATCCGCTTTTTCCAGCCAGACGCCTACCTGTCGATCGATTACGCGGCGCAGGAGGTCGAGGGATGGCGGCTCGTGCGGCGCGACGGCGCGCGTCCCGGGATCGAAGGCGGCCCGCTGCCCGTCGCGCGCGATGAGCCGCTGCGGCGCGAGCTCGCCGATTTCATCCGCGCCGTGCGCACGAAGACCGCGCCGCTCGTCGACGGCGACGCCGGCCGCCGCGCACTGGAATTGGCAACGCGGGTTGCCGAGAAAATGGGATGAGCTGACAGCCGGAAGCTGGAAGCTGTTAATAATGTTCAACGATCTGAACGAATTCCTCGCCGCGCTCGACAGGGAACGCGAACTGGCCCGGATCGCCGATCCGGTGAGCCCCGACTTGGAGATCTGCGCGGTGACCGATCGTGTATCCAAGTCTCCCGGCGGCGGGCCGGCCTTGTTATTCGAACGGCCCGCCGGCTTCGACATGCCGGTCGCACTCAACCTGTTCGGGTCCATGAAGCGGATCTGCATGGCGCTCGGCGTCCGCACGCTCGACGATCTCGCGCGCGAGATCGAAGACTTGACCACGCCGAAAATCCCCGCCGGGATGCTCGACGCGTTGAAGATGTTGCCGACGATCAACCGGCTGCGCGATTTGATGCCGAAGACCGTGTCCGACGCGCCGTGCCAGGAAGTCGTCAGCCTCGACGGGTCGCTGGATGACTTTCCGATCCTCAAGTGCTGGCCCGAGGACGGCGGCCGCTACATTACCCTCCCGCTCGTCTTTACGAGGGATCCGGAAACCGGCGTGCGGAACATCGGCACGTACCGGATGCAGGTCTTCGACGGCCGATCCACCGGCATGCACTGGCAGCGGCACAAGGGCGGCGCCCAGCATTACCGGATCGCCGAGCGTCTGAACACACGCATGCCTGTCGCGGTGGCGCTCGGTCCGGATCCCGCGTTGACCTATGCCGCCACGGCGCCCATGCCCGAAGGGCTCGACGAGCTGATGCTCGCGGGATTTCTGCGGCGCGAGCGGATGGAGCTCGTCAAGTGCGTCACGATCGACCTCGAGGTGCCGGCAAACGCGCAGATCATCCTCGAAGGCTATGTCGAACCTGGTGAGCGGCGCCTCGAAGGCCCCTTCGGCGATCACACTGGCTTCTACTCGCATCTCGACGAGTACCCCGTGTTTCACGTGACGTGCATCACGCGGCGAAAGCGCCCCGTGTATCTCACAACCGTCGTGGGCATTCCGCCGATGGAGGACTACTATCTCGGATTGGCGAGCGAGCGTATTTTCCTGCCGCTCATCCGCAAGACGCTTCCCGAGATCGTCGACATGCACTTTCCGGCGGCCGGTATTTTTCACAACATTGTCCTCGTCTCGATCGACAAGCGGTACCCTGGCCACGCCCGCAAGATCATGAACGCGTTCTGGGGGCTCGGCCAGCTGATGTTCTCGAAAACAATCATCGTCGTCGACAAGGACGTCGACGTGCAGAACGAAGCGGAGGTCGCCTGGATCGTCGGCACGCATTACGATCCCGAGCGCGACGTCCAGTTCACGCGCGGACCTGTGGACGATCTCGAAGACGCCAGCGATCTCGCGGCCTACGGCAGCAAGATGGGCATTGACGCGACGCGCAAGTGGGCCTCCGAGGGATTCACGCGACCGTGGCCGACACGGATCGCCACGAGCGCGGCCGCGGCCGTCAAGGCCGAGGCGATCTGGCAGAAGATTCGACAGGGATGGAAATGATCTCCGACAGCGAAGCGCAGGAGATGCTCGAAAGCCGGGACCTGATCTCGATCGGCGTCAGGGCCGACGATCTGCGCCGACGTCTGCACGGCGCGCGGACGACCTTCGTTCGTGTGTTCGAACTGCCCGTCGACAGGCCGCCGGCATCGCGGCCTTCGGGAACCTCGGCGGGCGAATTCAGGATTGTCGGGCGGCCCGCGTCGCTCGACGCGGCGATTGCCGCCGTGCGCAGTGCGTCACGCATCGCCGGCGACGTGCCCGTCACGGGATTGTCGCTCGTTGATCTGCTCGCGCTCGACGGGGCACCGTCGCTTGCCGCCGCCTGCCGTGCCTTGAGAGAGGCCGGGCTCGAGGCAATCGCGGCGGTACCGCTCGATCGTCTGGACGATCCCGGCGTGGCGATCAGGGCGGCGCGGGGGGCAGGCCTGGCGGTGCCGCGGCTCACGATCCACGCGCTTGCGGCCGCCGACCGCGTGTCCCTGCTCAGTCGCGCGCGTGATCTGCAGAAGGCCGTCGGCGGTTTTCACGCCTTCGCGCCGCTGCCACGTTCCATGTCGGTTGCGGCTCCCTCGACCGGATATGACGACGTGAAGCAGATCGCGCTGGCGAGGGTCATCGCCGCGAACATCGATTCGATACAGGTGGACTGGAGTCTGTACGGTCCCAAGCTCGCGCAGTTTGCGCTGACGACCGGCGCGAACGACGTCGATGGCGTCGCGGCCGTGGATCCCGGAGTCCTTGGCACGCGGCGCAGCCCGATCGAGGACATTCGCGGCAACATCCGTTCAGCGGCGCTGGAGCCGGTCGAACGGAACGGGCGCTTCGAGGCGATCGGCTGATGAGGGTCGCGCGGCTGGGAGCCGTCAATTATCTCAACGCGCGTCCGCTCGTGTACGGCCTTGAATTGCGAACCGAGCTGTTTTCGTTGCGTTTCGATGTGCCGTCGAAGTGTGCGGCGCTTCTCCACGAAGGCTCGATCGACGTGGGGATGATCCCCTCGATTGAGTACTTGCGGGGACACGACTACCGCATCGTGCCAGGCATTGGCATCATTTCCGAAGGCCCGGTCGCATCAGTGGCGCTCTTCACGACCACGCCGGTGGACCGGATTCGGACGATCGCGACGGACATGAGCTCGCGCACGTCATACGCGCTGCTGCGAATCCTCTGTCTGGAGCGTTTCGGGATCGACCCGGAGTTCCGGCCGATGCAGCCGGAGCCGGAACTGATGCTGCGGCGCTGTGACGCCGCGTTGCTCATTGGAGACCCCGCGCTGTTTCTTGACCACGAGCGCCTGGGAATCGACAAGGTGGATCTCGGGGACCACTGGACGTCGATGACGGCGCTGCCCTTCGTCTGGGCGTTCTGGGCCGGGCGGCCGGATGCCCTGACACGAGCCGGCGTGTCGGCGCTTCTCGCGTCGCGCGATGCGGGCGTTGCAGCCTCAGACTCCATAGCGGCCACTTATTGCGGGCCCCAGAGGGCTGCGCATTGTCAGGCCTATTTGAGGGAGAATATTCGGTATACGTTGGGCGAGCGCGAGGAAGCGGGACTCCTGAGGTATTTCGATCTCGCGGAAAGCCACGGCATTGTCGAGAATGCGCTGCCGCCCGTCTTTTATAGATGACGCCTTACCTTCATAGATGATCGACCAGCTCGCGGACTACGTGAGAGACGGCGGCCGGCTCGATCGAGCCGGGGCGCTCGAATTGTATCTGCGCGCTCCAACAGCACTGCTCGGCCGACTTGCCGACGACGTACGTGCGCGCAAGCACCCGGACGGCATCGTCACGTACATCATCGACCGCAACGTCAACTACACGAACGTCTGCGTCGCGCGCTGTAACTTCTGCGCGTTTTACCGTCCGGTCGGATCGTCTGAGGGCTACGTCCTCGGATTCGAGGAGATCTTTCGGAAGATCGACGAGACGATCGAGCTCGGTGGCGCCCAGTTACTGCTGCAGGGTGGACACAACCCGGATTTGCCGCTGGAATGGTACGAGGATCTGTTCCTGGCGGTGAAAGAGAAGTACCCGGCCTTCAAGCTTCACGCCCTGTCGCCGCCGGAAGTGATCCACGCCTCGCGTATGTCGCGGTTGCCGGTGCCGCAGGTCATCGAGCGGCTGATCGCGGCGGGGCTCGACAGCATTCCGGGCGGCGGCGCGGAGATTCTGGTCGACCGCGTTCGGAAGCTCTTGAACTGCTACGGCAAAGCTACGGCCGACGAGTGGCTCGACGTGATGCGGCACGCGCACCGGGCCGGGCTCCGCACCACCGCGACCATGATGTACGGCACCGTCGAGACCATGAAAGAGCGGCTGGAGCATCTGTTCCGTCTGCGGGAGCTGCAGGACGAAATGGGAGGCTTCACCGCATTCATTACCTGGAGCTACCAGCCGGATCACACCGAGCTTGGCGGCGCGGAAGCCACCGGCGTTGAGTACCTGCGAACGCTTGCGACAGCACGTCTCGTGCTCGATAACTTCGACAACCTGCAGGCGTCGTGGGTGACGCAGGGAGGCAAGGTCGGGCAGCTCAGCCTCGCGTTCGGCGCGAACGACATGGGCAGCGTGATGATTGAAGAGAACGTTGTGCGGGCCGCCGGGGCGTCGTACTGCATGGACGAGATCGAGATCGTCCGGAACATCGAGAACGCGGGCTTTATTCCCAAGCGCCGGAACATGCATTACGAGCTGCAGGGCGATCCGATCTTCCGCGAGCGCGACGTGCCGCGGATGCTGGAGCTGGCCGTCGCGCGCGCTGACGGCGATACCTCGCGTCCACCTGAGATCAACCGATACGCCGCCCGCAGCGCCGCCGAGAAGAAGGCGCGGCTCACCGGCCATTGATCCTCTACCGCGCCGCCTGGATTCTTCCGATCGCCGCGCCTCCCGTCCGGCGAGGTTGGGTGTGCACCGGGGGGGGGCGAGTGGTCGGCTATGGCGAGGCGGACAGGCCGACACAGCTCGTATCGCCGGAATCTGCGGAGATTGTCGATCTCGGCGACGTCGCCATCCTTCCCGGCCTCGTCAACGCCCACACCCATCTCGAGCTGTCCTGGATGCGAGCGCGGATCCCTCCGTCCGATTCGATGCCCGCGTGGGCATCGCGGCTGATGGCCCTTCGCCGGGATCAGGGGAGCGATCCCCAGACACCGATCGCCGAGGCGATCGGCGAGTTGCGCGCAGCGGGGACGGCGCTCGTCGGCGATGTCACGAACACCCTCGCGCCCTATGATCTGCTGGCGGACAGCGAGCTCGGCGCGGCGATATTCAAGGAGGTCCTGGGCTTCAACGCAGCTAATCCTGAGCGGATCGTCGCGGCGGCTCAATCGGAGCTGGTTGGGCTTACGCCGCTCGAATGGCTCCGGCCCTCGATCGTCCCGCACGCTCCTTACTCCGTGTCGCCTGCGCTCTTCCGCGCGATCGCGCGCGCCGCTGGCGATCGTCCGTTGAGCGTCCATGTCGGCGAGTCACCCGACGAGATTCAGTTTCTCCGCGATGGCACCGGTGCGTGGCGGGAATTGCTGGGTCGGCTGGGCGCCTGGAACGAGTCGTGGGAATTACCCGGCTGTGGACCGGTCGAATACCTCGATCGCCTCGGAGTGCTGAACGCTCGACTGGTCGCCGTGCACGGCACCCAACTGGACGATGGAGAACTCGCCCGCCTGGCGGCCGCCGGCGCGACCCTCGTGACCTGTCCGCGAAGCAATCGATGGACGGGGGCGGGAACGCCCCCGATCGACCGCTTCTACAGCTCCGGCGTACGCGTGGCGATCGGCACCGACAGCCTGGCGAGCGTCGAAGACTTGAACCTGTTCCGGGAGCTTGCGGAGGTGCGGCGGCTGGTCCCGCACATCGCGGCCGGCCGCTTGCTCGAAAGCGCGACCATTGCCGGCGCGGCCGCGCTTGGATTCGCCGGGGAGTTCGGCACGATCGAGCCCGGCAAGCGAGCCGACCTGATTGCCGTGCGCGTCCCGCGCACCATCGAGGATGTGGAAGAATATTTGCTCAGCGGTCTCCAGCCCGATGTCATCCACTGGCTGGCGACCGACTGAATTGCCTATGAATCGCCTTCGCATTTACGCCTCGTTCGTCAGGTTCAGCCACTCGGTGTTTGCGCTGCCGTTTGCCCTCACCGGGGCATTGCTGGCGCTGCACCGCCTTGGCGACTGGACAGGGACGTCCGTGCTCCATCGTCTCGGATGGATTGTCGTCGCCATGGTGGTGGCCCGCAGCGCGGCGATGGGATTCAATCGCCTGGCCGACGCCTCGCACGATGCGCTCAATCCCCGCACCGCGATGCGCGAGCTGCCGCGAGGACTGATGACCCGCGGCGAGGCCCGCGCCTTCGTGATCGTCTCGTCGACCGTGTTCGTGCTCGCCGCATGGAAGCTGGGCCCTGTCTGTCTTGCCCTGTCACCCGTCGCGCTGGCAATTGTCTTCTGGTATTCGCTCGCGAAGCGTTTCACGACATATACGCAGCTGTTCCTCGGGCTCGCGATGGCGGTCGCTCCGGTCGGCGGATGGCTTGCCGCGGGCGGGCGTGCCGGGGCGGAACCCTGGCTGCTTGGTGTGGCGATCGGGACGTGGGTCGGAGGATTCGACGTGCTGTACGCCTGCCAGGATCTGGCGTTCGACCGCGCGCACGGGCTCCGATCGATCCCGGTGCATTTCGGCGTCGCGCGATCAATCGTCATTTCGCGCGTCATGCATGTGATCACGGTGGTGTGCCTCGCGGCGCTTGGTCCGGTTGCGGATCTCGGCGGCGTGTATCTTGCCGGCGTGGCGGGCGTGGCCGCGCTCCTCGTTTACGAGCAGTCGCTCATCAGCGAGCACGACCTGTCGCAGGTCAAGCGTGCCTTCGACTTGAACGGCTACGTCGGGATTCTATATCTCGCGGCGACCGCGGCGGCCATCTATGTCCACTGACCGCACGGCTCGCCGCTCGATCGCCGTCGCCGTCACGGGCGCAAGCGGCGCGATCTACGCCACGCGCACCATCGCGGCGCTCCTCGAGCGCGGCTGCCAGATCGAGCTCGTTGTCTCTGATTACGGCAGGCGTCTGCTGCGCGACGAGCTCGGCGACGCGGCGTCCATCGACAAGCTGACGGACTATCTTGCGTCGAAATACGGCAGCGGCGTGCGAAGCGGAACCACCACCCTTTACAGTAACAAGGACCTGGGCGCGAAGATCGCCAGCGGCAGCCAGGGTTGTGAGGGCATGGTCGTGGTGCCGTGCTCGATGAAGAGCCTGGCCGGTATCGCCCACGGCCTCTCCCGCAACCTCGTCGAGCGCGCGGCCGATGTCATGCTGAAAGAGCGCCGTCCGCTCATCGTTGTCCCGCGGGAAACGCCGATGAGCCTTCCGCAGCTGCGAAACATGGTCCTCTGCGCCGAGGCGGGGGCCATGATCATGCCCGCCATGCCTGCGTTCTACCAGATGCCGCGGACGCTCGACGACCTCGCGAATTTCATGGCCGGAAAAATACTGAGCGCGCTCGGATTCGAACACGACCTGTATCCCGCGTGGAAGTAGTCTCGCGCAGAGGACGCGGAGTATCTCGCGCGGAGAACGCAGAGGGCGCCGAGAAGCCACTGAAGGACACGGCTGCTTATTCCGTTCCGGTGACTCGCGCTTCGCCGGAACGCAGCGCCAGGCCTTCTCTGCGTGCTCGGCGATCTCTGCGCGAGATCTCTTCTGCGCTCTCCGTGCGATCGTAGGGCGATCGTCTGTTGAAGCTCGATTGGAGATCAGTGAGTCAAACCCCCGACAAAACTCCCGCGCGCATTGCAGGGATGTTCGACGCGATTGCCCCCCGGTACGATCTCCTCAACCATGTGCTCAGCGCGGGAATGGATCGGGGTTGGCGGGATCGCGCGGTCGACGCGCTTGCGCTGCCTGATCACGCCCGTGTACTCGACCTCTGCACGGGCACCGGCGATCTCGCGCTCGCGGCTGTGGCCAGGGGACGCGGCGCGTCGGTCATCGGCGTGGACTTCGCGGCAGAGATGCTCCGGCTCGGGCTGACAAAGGTGCGCGCCGCCTCGCTCGAAACGCGCATCCGGCTCGTGCGAGGCGATGCCGCGCGTATACCCGTCGGGGACGCGACGTGCGACGCCGCCACGATTGGCTTTGGCATTCGAAACGTGGCCGAGCCAGAGCGCGCGCTGGCCGAGATCGCGCGGGTTGTGAAGCCCGGGGGCCGCCTGGCGATCCTCGAGTTCGGACAGCCCCGCCTACCGGGCGTTCGCACATTGTACTCGTGGTATTTCCGTTACATGCTGCCGCTCGTCGGCCGCCTCATCTCCAAACACCAGAGTGCGTATACGTACCTTCCGGCCTCGGTTGGCACATTCCCCTCTCCGGCAGAGTTCTCGAAGATCCTCGCTGCCACAGGTTTTTCACACGTCCAGGCCGTCCCTCTCACCTTCGGCATCGTCTATTTGTTTATAGCCGAGCGGGAGCGGCTCAGATCTGAGGTTTTAGGTTTAGGTTTTAGGTTGTAGATGAGGTTTTGGCGTTTAGGGACGGAACCTAAAACAGGACCTGAAACCATAAAACCCAAAACCTAAAACGATCCTTGCTATAATCGATAAACCCCTGATGTACTTCAACTTCGAGGATTATCGGCCGGACACGCCAACGCTGCCGCGTTCGTTGACGCGCCTCGAAGTCTTCCTGCTCACCATCGTCGTTTACCTGTCGCTCGTGATCGTGACCCTCGTCTGGCCGAAGCTTCCATTCGTGCAGGCATGGGAAGCCGAGCGGAGGCAGGAGCTCGCAAAACAGCAGCAGGAAGAGATGCAGCGCGAGCGCGACAATGCCCGATTCGTGTTCGTCGCACCACGCGTGGATCTCCAGGCGCGCAAACCGCCGCAACGCGCCGAGCTCTCCGACCTCGATCGCAAGGCGCGGACGGTGGACCGTGCGGTGAAGCCGACCAACACGATGCCGTTTGCGCGTGGGAACACGTTCGAGAAGATAGAAGGCGCGCCGCCCAAGCCCGAGCAGCGGGCGGCTGACGCGCCACAGCCAGAGCGTAAGACCGACGACGCGCGGGACGCGATGGCGCTTCCCGAGTCTCCGACCGGCACGCAGCCCAAGTCCGTCGAGACGTCCCAGCCGCGCGGACCTTCCGCTGGCGTGCTGGCGGACGCGATCAGGAACGTGCAGAAGTACGCGCCCCGCGACTCTTACGTGAATCTCCAGGGGGGCGCGGATCAGGACTTTGCCCCGTCGATCCAGTTCGACACCAAGGGCGTCGAGTTTGGGCCCTGGTTGCGCCGATTCATCGCGCAGATCCGCAGGAACTGGTTCATTCCCGAAGCCGCGATGTTTCAGAAGGGGCACGTCGTCATCACGTTTTTCGTTGGCAAGGACGGCCGCATCACCGAGTTGAAGGTCATGCGGCCATCGGCGGTCGGCGCGTTCAACAACTCGTCGTTCAACGCGCTCGCGGCCTCCAACCCCACGCAGCCGCTGCCGCCGGAATACCCGGACGATCGCGCGTTCTTCACGATCACGTTTTACTTCAACGAAAACCCGGGGTCATGATCCAGCCGACGCGGACGCAGCAGATCGGACTGCTGTTGATGCTGGCGGCGCTTGTGGCACTCGCGGTCGTGCGCGCAATCGCGGGGCGGTGATGGCGCGGCCGCTCGTCGTGGCGATTCTCGGTTCCACCGCGACCGGCAAGAGCGCGCTGGGCATGAGGCTCGCGCGGCGGTTCGACGGAGAGGTCGTCAGCTGCGACTCCACCGCCGTCTACCGCGGATTCGATATCGGCACCGACAAGGTGCCCCCGGCCGCACGGCAGGGCGTTCCACACCACCTCATCGACGTCGCCGATCCCACGGAGGAATACTCTGCCGCCCAGTACGCGCGCGAGGCTGCGGCGGCGATCCGTGCCATCACGGCGCGCGGGCGGCTGCCGATTCTCGTCGGCGGGACGGGGCTCTATTACCGCTCGCTGACGCGCGGATTTTTTCCTGGTCCCAGCCGCGACGACGCCTTGCGCGCGCGACTCGAGCGAATCGCGGATCGCAGGGGTGTCGAACGGCTGCATGTCCTGCTCGCGCGCATCGATCCGGAGTCGGCGATCCGCATTCAATCGCGCGATCGGAAGCGGCTCATTCGCGCGCTCGAAGTGTATGTCCTGACGGGCCGGCCCCTGACAGCGCACTTTGCCGACACCCAATCGCCGTTGCCCGAGTACGACGTCCGTGCGTTCGCCTTACAGATTGCGGCGGACCTGACCGCTGCCCGCGTGGGGGCGCGGGTCCACGCGCAATTCGAGCAGGGCCTGCTCGACGAGATTCGCGGCATCCTGGCGTCCGGCATCCCGGAAACGGCCCATCCGTTCACGGGATTGGTGTACCGCCAGGCGCTCGAGTACCTCCACGGCGTGCGGGACGAGGCCGCCACCCGCGAGCTCATCATCAGGGAGAACCGGAAGTACTCGCGGCGACAGTTGATCTGGTTTCGGAAAGAGCCTAATCTACAATGGATTCACGCCGCAGGCGAACGCGAGGAGACTCAGGAGGAGGTCGCCCGTGTCCTCGCGGCCATGGAGATCCGCCGCGATGCCAACAACAAGCCGTGAGTCCAGGCCCGCCTCTGCTCAGCCGAATATCCAGGACGTCTTCCTGAATTACGCGCGGCGCGAAAAACTGCCCGTGCACATCCGTCTCATGGACGGCACCGACATCGAAGGGCGGGTGAAGAACTTCGATCGCTTCGCCGTCATCGTCGAGCACAGCGGGGCCGATCACATGATCTTCAAACATGCGATTGCCGCGATCCGCTCGCCGCGCCCGATGAGCAATTACTACTCCTCGCACGAAGCCTGATTGGACACATCGTCTGCGCCGGACCGCGTCATCCTCATCGTGCTCGACAGCGTGGGTTGTGGGGAGCTGCCGGATGCGCGCGACTACGGCGACGAGGGCAGCGACACGCTGGGCAACATCGCGCGCCGCGTCCCTCTCCGGGTTCCTCATCTGCGCAGCCTCGGTCTCGCGCGCGTGTCGACGGTCAACGGGGTCGATCCTGAGCCCGATCCCGCCGGCGCGTTTGGACGCATGGCTGAATCGTCGCCGGGCAAGGACTCCGTCACCGGTCATTGGGAGTTGATGGGCCTCGTTCTGGAGCACCCATTCCCGGTCTTTCCCAACGGATTCCCCCGCCAGCTCATCGACGAATTCGAACGCCGGATCGGCCGCGCCACGCTGGCCAACAAGCCGGCGAGCGGCACGGCCATCATCGAGGAGCTGGGCGCCGAACACATGCGGACCGGCAAGCCAATCGTGTACACGTCAGCCGACAGTGTGTTCCAAATCGCTGCGCACGAAGACGTCGTGCCGGTTCCCGAGTTGTATCGCTGGTGCGAGATCGCGTTCGAGCTTGCAGGCGTGGGGATGGGGGTCGGCCGTGTCATCGCGCGTCCTTTCATCGGCGTCGAGGGGGCGTTCCGGCGCACGTCGAATCGCCGCGATTTCGCGCTCACGCCTTTCGCGCCGACGCTGCTCGACCGCATCAAGGATGCGGGCCTGCCGGTCCATGCCATCGGAAAGATCGAGGATCTTTTTGCCGGCCGCGGCATCACGGCCGCAACCCACACAGCCAGCGACGAACAGGGGATGGACGAGGTATTTCACGCGATGGCGACGACACCTCGCGGCCTGGTGTTCGCCAATCTGGTCGACTTCGACACGCAGTACGGTCATCGCAACGACGTCGCCGGCTACGCCGCCAATCTCGAGCGCGTCGACGCGCGCCTCGGGGAGTTGATGTCGCGTCTCGGTCCACGCGATCTGCTCGCCGTCACAGCCGACCACGGCAACGATCCCACGACGCCCAGCACCGATCACGCGCGTGAGTATGTCCCCGTTTTCTTCGCGGGCCGCTCCGTCCGCCCGGGCGTGGACATCGGCACGAGGCAGACGTTCGCCGATCTCGGACAGACCATCGCCGAGGTGTTCGGTGTCGGGCCGTTGTCACACGGACGGAGCTTTCTTCAGGCTATTCTGATCTAGTTAGGGCAATTCAACAGGAGGAACTGGAGGAACGGGAGTTCAATTTGATGCTGTCTCAAGGTTCGCGACGTAGGAAATGGAACAACAACGTCTCTCGTTCCTCCCGTTCCTCTTGTTCAGGCGTTGTCGCAGTATTCGTGATCACGGTCAGCGCTGGGATGAAGGTGGCGTGAGAGCGTGGCGAACATTCGTGAGCAAATGGAGCAGCGGGAGCGCGATATCCTCGCGCCCCAGGCGGCCAAGAGCGGGGATACGCGAGGACGGCTCCGCCCGGAACCGGAAGATCCGATCCGCCCCGCGTTTCAGCGGGACCGCGACCGCGTGATCCATTGCAAGGCCTTCCGCCGCCTCAAGCACAAGACTCAGGTGTTCTTCGCGCCGACGGGCGATCACTATCGCACCCGCCTGACGCATACCCTCGAAGTGTCGCAGATTGCCCGCAGCATCGCGAAGGTTCTCCGCCTCAACGAGGAGTTGACCGAGGCAATCGCGCTCGGTCACGATCTCGGCCACACGCCGTTCGGCCACGCGGGCGAGCGCGTGCTCAACGCGCTCATTCCCGGCGGCTTCAACCACTACGAACAGAGCCTCCGAATCGTCGATGTCCTGGAGAACGATCGCGCCGGCCTCAATCTGACGTGGGAGGTGCGCGACGGCATCGCGCGGCATTCGAAGGGGAAGAACGGCATGCCGGTGGGCGCCGACCTGGAACATCGCGCCAGCACCATCGAAGGGCAGATTGCCCGGGTCGCAGACATCATCGCGTACGTCAATCACGACATAGACGATGCCGTCAGGGCGGGATTATTGCGGGAGGAGGACTTGCCTTCGGACCGGGTCGCGGTCCTTGGCGCCAGTTCCTCGGAACGGATTGGCCGGATGGTGACCGACGTGGTCGTGCAGAGCCTCGAAGGAGATCTCGCAGAGATTCGGATGAGCCAGCCAATCCTTGACGCGACGGTCGGCCTGCGCAGTTTCCTGTTCGATGCGGTCTACGAAAACGACATCGCGACGGCGGAATTCAAGAAAGCCGGCGGCATCCTGGGCGGCCTCTGGGAAAAAGTGCGCGAGCGTCCGGCCGAGTTCCTCGACCATCGCACAATCGAGGACGAAGGCCTCGATGCCGCTGCCAGGGATTTCCTGGCCGGCATGACCGATCGGTACGCCGTCAGTTTGTACGAGCAGCTCTTCATCCCGAAATCCTGGGTCGATATACGGGGCTGACGAGGAGCCGGGATGCGCCAGCCGCCGGCCGCCAGCCGCCAGCGGCCAGCGGCCAGCGGCCAGCGGCCAGCGGCCAGCGGCCAGCGGAGAATGTTTGGGTTATAATTACAGGTTCGCGCCCGGCGTTCGAGCGCGCCCGAGAGACGCATGCTTCTCGATCTCAGTAAGCACCACGGCCGGCGCGAGCATTTCGAGCGAACGTTTCAGCCGTCCGTGTTCGAGCCACAGGACGAGGACTATCGGGTGATTGTCCCGGTTGAGCTCTCGATGGATGTCGAGAAAGCCGGCTCGGGGGTGTTCCGCGTGACGGGCCGTGCGGTGACGACGCTGGAGCTCGAATGCGGCCGCTGCCTTGACGGGTTCGTGATGCCCGTCGACGCCCGCTTCGAACTTCGCTACGTACCGCAGGCGGAGACAGCGGCGGCGGACGCCGAACGGGAGATTGCTGAAGACGATCTGACGACATCGTTCTATCGCGACGGGGCGTTGGACGTCATCGAGATGCTGCGCGAGCAGTTTCAGCTCGCGTTGCCTATGAAGCCGTTGTGCGCGCAGGCGTGCCGTGGCCTGTGCCCCGAGTGTGGGGCGAACTTGAACCGCGCCGAGTGCGGATGCCAGCCCAGGTGGGAAGATCCCCGGCTGGCGCCGCTCAAGGGGCTGCTGCTGAACCGAGAGAAGGAGAACTAGTCGTGCCCAATCCTAAACGCCGGCATTCGAAAACGCGGACGGCCAAGCGCCGGACGCACGACACCCTGAAGCCGGTGCCGGTCGGTGCCTGTCCGCAGTGCCGTGAGTCGAAAGCGCCGCACCAGGTCTGCCCGCACTGCGGGTACTACAAGGGGCGGCAGGTCAGGGCCGTCGAAGAGGCGTAGGATTTGGCCCCCAGCTTCCAGCGTCCGGCTTCCAGCTTCCAGCCCTAGAGTTCCGTCGTCATGGTCGGATTACGTCGGCCGAAGTAAGGGTGGATTTGCTGGCAGCTGGGAGCTGATAGCTGGAAGCTGAGAATGCACATCGCAATCGACGCCATGGGCGGCGACGACGGGCCGGGCACCATTCTCGACGGTGCGCTCGTTGCGGCGCGTCATCTCCAGATCGGGCTGTTGCTCGTCGGCGATCGCGCGATCATCGAGCGGGAGCTTTCCCGGCACCCCGCCGCGGGTGCGTTGGACCTTCGCATCATCGACACTCCCGAATCCATCGACATGAAAGAGCCGGCGACGACGGCGTTGCGGCGGAAGCCCCGCGCCTCCATTCGCATGGCCGCCGAAGCCGTCAGGAACGGCGAGGCGGCCGGGATGTTCAGCGCGGGCCATACGGGTGCCTCCGTGATGGCTGCCGTGAGTGCGTTCGGGCGTCTTCCCGGCGTCGATCGTCCGGCGTTGGCCACCATCATTCCCACACGCAGGCAGCCCGCCGTGCTGCTCGATTCGGGCGCGACGGTCGAGTGCCGTCCCCAACACCTCGTGCAGTTTGCGGTGATGGGGGCCGCATACGCCCGCGTGGCGCTCGGCTGCCGGTCGCCGCGCGTCGGCCTTCTGTCGGTGGGGGAGGAAGAGAGCAAGGGTAACGATCTGACGCGGGAGGCCCACCAGCTCCTCAAGACGGCCCCCGTCGATTTCGTTGGCAACGTCGAAGGGCAGCACGTGTACGCGGGGGACGCCGACGTGATCGTGTGCGACGGGTTTACCGGCAACATCACACTCAAGATCAGCGAAGGGCTCGTCGATGCGATCGAGACCCTGCTGCACGACGAACTGTCGTCGACCTTCGGCACGCGCGTCGGGTACCTGCTGTCGCGCCAGGCGTTTCGCCGTTTTCGCAAGCGTGTGGATTCGTCGGAATACGGCGGTGCGCCGCTCGTCGGCTTGAACGGTTTGTGCGTGATCGGCCACGGCCGCTCATCGGCCAAGGCGGTACGCAACGGCGTCGCGATGGCGGCGCGCTTCGTCAGCCAGGGGCTCATCGACAAGTTGTCGCGCGATATTGCCGCCGCCGCGCACGAAGGACACATCCGGTGATCGCATTTGTATTTCCCGGCCAGGGTGCGCAGAAGGTCGGGATGGGAAAGACGCTCGCGGCGGGCTCTTCCATCTGCCGCGAGGCCTTCGAGGAAGCGGATGCGGCGCT